>CAJWYZ010000026.1 GCA_913049525.1 uncultured Fidelibacterota bacterium
TGGCATCTGTTAAAGTCTTAGATATAAGAGGACGGGAACTGGCAGTTTTATCAAACCAGAATTATCAACCCGGATATTATTCTACCGCCTGGGATGCCTCTGCTTATTCCAGTGGGGTATATTTTATTTCATTAAAGACCAATGGTACAACTATCACTCAAAAGATATTATTGCTTAAGTAAAACATAATTTCTACTAAATTGTATGTTGTTGATTTAGGAATTTTAGTATAAATTTGGTCATTGGGAAGATAAGGAAAGAAATCACTTCTCTTGCATTTATTAAGATATAATTTATTATAGTTTCCATGGCAGCTTTTTTCCCTTCTGAGGTAACAATTTTGGTATAATGCATATAATATGGTCTTAGAGATAGAAATACTTCCCGCCTGGTGCTACTTAGATGGCATGGGACGGCCAGGCTGGACAGGAACCCCTCGGTTTACCGGGGGGTTCCACTTTTTAGTAATAAAGATTAGTTCTTTCAACAGAGTAAACTCAATTATTAACTTACAGGCTGTGCTAGATAGATATGAATTCTAAAAATAATATTTTTCCTCTAGATTCAGATTTTCTGAAAAAATGTCTCAATGATTGGGAAGTTGATCTGACATATGTTAGTATCAGAGAATTAAACCGTTTGGTAGATGAACTTTCAGCGCATTTTGAGGTAGAATTTCTTCGGTTTGAATTTGGTGTTCCCGGGTTACCACCAAATAAAATTGGTCCAGAAGAAGAGATTAGAATTCTTCAAGACAATCCACGAACTTCTTCAATATATCCACCTTTTGATGGAATCCCTAGATTAAAGGTAGCTGCCGCAAATTTTATAAAAAAATTCCTAGATATTGATGTTCCGCCAAAATCATGTATCCCTACTGTAGGTGCCATGCATAGTGGATTTATTTGTCAAGCCATTGCGGGTCGAAAATGCCCAGAATCAAATACCATCCTCTATTTGGATCCAGGATTTCCTGTAAATAAACTGCAAACTAAATTTCTAGGTCTTCAGGAAAAATCAATTGATCTATTCGATTATCGTGGAGATGCGTTGATTAATAAAATTGAAGAGATTTTTTCAACAAGTAAAATTGGAGGACTCCTCTGGTCAAGTCCCAATAATCCCACATGGGTATGCCTTAAAGAAAGTGAATTAGAAGGCATCGGTAATCTCTTGACAAAATACGATGTGCTTGGCATTGAAGATGCCGCATATTTTGGCATGGATTATAGACAGGACTATAGCCAGCCAGGTGTGCCGCCCTTTATTCCAACCATCGCCAGGTACACAGATAATTATTTTTTAACTATTTCCAGTTCAAAAATATTTAGTTACGCTGGTCAGCGAATTGCAATGACGGTTATTTCTCCAAAGTTAATGGAGAAACGATATAAAAATCTTAGAAAATACTTTGATACTGAACGGATAGGACATGCTTTTGTACATGGGGGGATATATCCTACTACTGCTGGTGTGCCTCAAACCCCCCAGCATGCATTAGCTGCATTATTGGAAGCAGCTTCTAATGGTGAATATAACTTTTTGGATGAAGTAAAAGTGTATAGCCAATTGTCGTCTAAGATAAAAATCATTTTTCAAAAGTATGATTTTAAATTAGTTTATGATGAAGATATGGGTGAGCCAATTAGTGATGGTTTCTATTTCACTATTTCTCGCAAGGGGATGACCGGTGCTGAATTATTGTTCCAAATGCTACGTTATGGGATGGCAGGGATTCCACTTAGTACAACCGGTTCAACAAAAGAAGGAATACGTATCTGTGTTTCCCTCATCCGTGATTCTCAACTTGACGAAATGGAAGATCGTCTGTCTGCATTAAATCACCAACTCCAGCCCAATCCTGTTTAATCTATTACTATAGTTTTTTATAAATAATTTCGTAAGTCGGTAAAATTACCATATCCCCTATTTATTACTGCCCAAACTGCCCCAATTAGACTAATCCTTAAATAATTAATAATAAATTAAAAAATACTAATATATTGTTGCATGCATAGCATATAACATAATAATATTAGGTATGTCTTCAATGGTAAATATAGCAGAAAATGATGTAGTCTCTCTAGATCAGGTGGATCGGGATATCCTGGAATTCCTTCAAAAAGATGGTCGATCAAGTGCAAGTTTTATAGCGGATAAAATCAAAATGTCTGTTCCTGCTGTGGCAGACAGAATAAAAAAATTACAAGAGTCAGATGTTATTAAAGGGTTCACTACTATGTTGAACCATAGAAAGGTTGGGTTAGATGTATCCGCATTTATCACCGTAATTTCAGAATCATCCAGCCATTATAGTGATGTGGTAAGGGAGACCAATAATAGCCCCGAAATCATACAATGTTTTACCACAACCGGAAACGGATCGCATGTACTTTTAGCGTTAGTGGAAAATACACATAGTCTTGAAAAGTTATTACGTAAAATTCAGAGTTGGCCTGGTGTAATGCGTACGGAAACTCAGATTATTTTATCGTCCTATAAAGGAATTAATGCAGTGCTGATTCCTTAAAACAATTTTGATGTAATTACCGTTAAATAATAAGATAATAAAAAAAAGGAGAGTAGAATGGGAAGAATTAAAGCAGAATATATTTGGATAGATGGTCATAAGCCAACTGCAAAATTACGGTCAAAAACTAAAATATTTGATGGGCCCGTAAATTCTATAAGTGACCTGCCAATTTGGGGATTTGATGGATCCAGTACTATGCAGGCTGATGGAAATGATAGCGACTGTGAACTTATGCCCGTTTATTTTGCACCAGATCCTATTCGAGGTGGTGACAATATTTTGGTTATGTGTGAGGTTAATAATGCGGATGGTACTCCCCATAAAACCAACACACGAGCGCAACTGAGAAAAGTGCATGAAAAATATAAAGATCAAGAAGCATGGTTTGGCATTGAGCAGGAATATACCTTCTTTCAAGGACGTAATCCATTAGGTTGGCCTGAAGGTGGATATCCAGCTCCTCAAGGTCCATTTTATTGTGGTGTAGGTGCAGATGAAGTTTATGGACGTGAAATTGTTGAAGAGCATATGGAAGCATGTATGAAAGCGGGACTCATGATGTCAGGCATAAATGCCGAAGTGATGCCCGGTCAATGGGAATTCCAGGTTGGTCCATTGGGTCCTCTAGATGTGTCAGATGAGTTATGGATTGCCCGTTGGTTACTTTATCGCATAGGTGAGGATTTTGGTGTAAATGCTACCTTGCATCCAAAGCCTGTAAAGGGAGATTGGAACGGTGCTGGTGCACATACCAATTTTAGTACAAGAGCAATGCGTGAAGACGGCGGAATAAAAGTTATTGAAGATGCATGTGAAAAATTAAAGAAAACACACAAACGTCATATGGGTATCTATGGTGCCCATAATGAAGAACGGCTCACTGGACTCCATGAAACTTGTAGTATTCATGAGTTCAGATATGGTGTAAGTGATAGAGGAGCCTCTATTCGTATCCCCATGGCAACGGCAAATGATGGTAAAGGGTATTTAGAAGATCGTCGTCCATCTGCTAATATGGACCCCTATCAGGTTTGCACAGCAATGGTGGCTACTATTTGTGGGGATTCTGACTCAACTGTAGAAGATGAACCAGAGATGGTTTCCGAATTAGTGAGTTAAAAAAACTACCTTCCTCCTCCGTAAAGGGATGCGTTACTTAATTTGACACAATCCCTTTAGCAAATAAAAACTCCCGGGAATAGGGCTCCCGGGAGTTTTTGTTTACAGTTTTATTCCTTTATTTACATATATTCCTTATTTAATTTTTCCACCCATGCCCCTATTTCATCCCGTACTTGCCGATAAACCGTAATGATTTTATGATGATTTCCAATTGCTTTTGCAGGGTCATTAAATCCATAATGGATCATGTGGATAAATTCCCCCGTGAATAAAGGGCAGGATTCCCGCGCATTATCACAGACAGTGGCAACGATGTCAAAATTATCATCTAGGTATTTATTTACTGATTCTGGTATATGGTGAGAAATATCAATATCAATATCTTCCATGACTTTTACTGCAAAAGGGTTTACCTTTGTCTCTGGTTTGGTTCCTGCACTGAAAGCTTGCCAACCCATTTTATGGGCAAGTCCCTCTGCCATTTGAGAACGGCAGGAGTTGCCAGTGCATAAAAATAAAATCTTTTTCATTCCTTTTCTTTTCTCTCAATAATTTAGAACTGATTACTATAATCTATTAACTAAAGACTATTTCTATTTTCAAACTTAGGCTTAAATTTCATCATGAAGAAAAAGGTTTTGATCAGTGCCTGCTTATTGGGGAAAAACTGCCGCTATAATGGTGGACATTCTAAATTAACTGAGTTAGAGGAAATAGATATGGAATGGATTTCTGTTTGTCCTGAAGAATCGGGTGGATTGGGCACACCTCGACCCTCTGCAGAAATGCAGGAAAATGCTGAAACCATCCTAAATGGCAAAGGGAAGATAATAACTAATAAGGGAAAAGATGTTACAGCAGAATTTATTCAAGGGGCGGAAAAATCTTTACAATTGGGATTAGAGGCTGAAGTGAAATTTGCTGTGTTGAAATCAAAAAGTCCATCCTGTGGAATTGGTAAAATATATGACAGTTCATTCACAAAAACATTAAAATCTGGTAATGGAATCTTTGCCCATTTATGCCATGAAAATGACATCACCTGCATTTCTTCAGATAATACTAGTCAAATAAAAAAGACCTTAGCAAAACTCAAATAGTCTTACTTTTCCACCTCGTTTGTAAAGCCAATTAGGGAGAATAAATTATTACAATTGATGGTATAATACTTATTTCGGTATTACTGGTAATGGTTGTCTTTTTTGTTATGGAAATACTACCTATTGAGGTAACTGCAATGGGTGCAATTGGCCTTTTACTTCTATTTGATGTTCTAAGTTGGCAGGAGGCAATCAGTGGATTTAGTAATCCTGCAGTGATAACAATAGGAGCTATTTTTATCATGAGTCGCGCCTTGGTAAAAACAGGATTCTTGGAGGTATTCGCCGATTTCCTTGCAAAAAAAGGGGGCAATCAAAAATGGCTTACTATATTCATTTTTCTACTTACCGTGTCCATCATTTCAGGATTTATTAATAATACCGCTGCTGTTGCAATATTTATTCCGCTAGCTATTGATCTCTGCCAAAGATTTCGTATTAGTCCAACCAAAATTTTACTTCCATTATCTTACGCTGCAATATTCGGGGGTACCCTGACTCTAATTGGTACATCTACAAACTTAATTGTAAGTTCAGTTATGGAAGAATTTAATATGACTCCATTTTCAATGTTTGAGTTTACAAAATTAGGAGTAATATTTTTGGTGTTAGGTACCCTCTATAATTTGATAATATCTAAGTGGTTTATGCCTTCAAGATCCATTATTTCTTCCCTAACCCGAAAGTATCATATGGGTAGTTTTTTAACAGAATTTAAAATAGGTGAAGATTCTCCCCTAATTGGTCGTTCTTATGGGGAAATGGAGATAGCGCAAAACTATAATCTCCAAGTTTATAAAATCATTCGTGATTCAAAAAATATTCGGTTTAATCTACACAATATAATTATTCATAAAGATGATATATTTCTGGTACAAATTAATGTGAAAGAAATGTTAAAATTTAAGGATGATATGAAAGTACTCCTTTTATCTGATGTGAAAATGAATCAGGCAGAATTATCAGGGAAAAATCATGTTATTGTTGAAGGAATTGTATCTCAACAATCTGCATTAATAGGTAAAACGTTACAAGAATTAGATTTTAGAAGTAGATTTGGATCATTTGTATTAGCTGTAAAGAGACAGAGGGAATTACTGCGGAATAAGATTGCTCATATTCGTTTGAAGTTTTCTGACACCCTATTAATTATGGTACCAAAAGAACGGTTAGATATTCTTCGAACCAGCAATGATTTAATTGTACTGGAAGAATTAGATATCCATCTTAGGTATGAGCGTTATTGGTGGTTTTCAATATTGGTTATTCCTGCTGTAATGTTACTGGCAACCTTTGGTGTAATCCCCATTGTAAAAGGAGCGGTTCTAGGGGCCATTCTACTGCTGGTCTTGCGATCGCTTTCCATCCAGGATGCCTATGAGTCCATCAGCTGGTCGGTTATTTTTCTCATTGCATCACTTATCCCTCTTGGTACCGCTATTCATAACACAAACTTGGATAAGAATATTGGAGATTTGATTTATGTTTTGGGTGCACTTATCGGTGGTGTAGACAATGTCAATCCCATAATTATCTTGGCAGTGTTATATGGTGTTACTTTTATATTGTCTGCTTTTGTTTCCAATGCGGCAGTGGCAGTGATGTTAACACCTATTGGAATTTTGTTAGCATCACTAATTGGTGATAATGGTATAGACTCCCGACCTTTTCTTGTCGCTATCTGCTTTGGGGCATCCTGTAGTTTTATGACTCCCATGGGGTATCAAACTAATATGATGGTTTACGGTCCGGGACAGTATCGATTAAAAGATTTCTTCCAGATGGGAATTCCCCTTACTATAATATTCTGGTTAGCGGCAGTGTACTGGATTCCAAAGTTTTGGCCATTTCAATATTATTAAAAGAGCTATTAAATAATGATTAAATTTATTTTAATTATTTTAGATGGATTTGGTCTTCGAAAAGAAGAGGAGGGGAATGCCGTTGCTCAGGCAAATACCCCCAATTTAGATAAAATGATGAACAATTGTCCCCTCTCAAAAATTGAAACTTCCGGAAAATTTGTAGGTTTACCAGATGGAATTATGGGAAATTCAGAGGTAGGACATATGAATATGGGCGCTGGTAGAATCGTAAAGCAAGATTTAGTCCGAATAAATGATTCTATTAAATCAAATGAATTAAAAAATAATACCCAACTTCAGAATATATTTAATCACGTAAAAAATAATGACAGCACCATGCATATTATGGGACTCATTAGCGATGGGGGAGTCCATAGTCATTTAGACCATTTTGAGTACATTCTGGCAGCTGCTCGTAAAAATGGAGTGGAAAAAATTGCTATTCATGCCTTTATGGATGGACGGGATACATCTCCGGTAAGTGGTATCAATTTCATGAATAAATTAGAAAATTTCATTGCTTCCGATAAAAAATACAAAGTTGCAACTGTTTGTGGGCGGTATTATGCAATGGATAGAGATAATCGCTGGGAGAGGATTGAAAAAGCTTATAAAATGTTAATTAATTCCCAGGGGGAAAATTATACAGATGCTGTTACTGCTATTCAATCCTACTATGATAAAGACATCACAGATGAATTCATTAATCCATCTATTATTGGGGAACAATGTCCCATTCAAAATGGAGATGCAGTATTTTCTATGAATTTCAGGGCTGATCGAATGAGGCAAATAGTTACAGCCATTAATGATTCAAATTTTCTACATTTTCAAACGAAATCGTTAGATATTTTATTTACAACTATGACGGAGTACCAGAAGGAATTTCCATATTCTGTTTTATTTGAACAGGAAAAAATTTATAATGTTTTTCCCGAATTATTAGCTCGAAATAATTATCGTCAATTGAGAATTGCTGAAACAGAAAAATATGCACATGTGACTTATTTTTTCAATGGGGGAAGTGAGCAACCATTCCCAGGTGAAACTCGTAAACTCATTCCCTCACCTAAGGTTGCTACCTATGATCTGCAGCCAGAAATGAGCGCCCCGGAAGTAACCGAAGAAGTGCTCCTTGCAATTGAAAGTGATAAGTATGAAGCGATTATTATGAATTTTGCAAATCCGGATATGGTGGGACATACTGGTAATATCAAAGCGGCAATTACCGCTATCGAAACCATAGATTCATGTTTGGAGAAAATCCAACGTGCTGCAAACGAGAAAGATGCAGCGATCTTTCTCACTGCTGATCATGGCAATCTAGAACTTATGCATGACCCTCTAAGTGGAGTGATTCACACGGCACATACCACCTTGCCCGTTCCTTTAATTCTAGTTAATGTTAATGGGAATTACCAATTAGCAGAAACAGGAAAACTTGCAGACATTGCTCCCACTATTTTGGATTATTTAAAAATTGAAAAGCCCCTAGAAATGACGGGAAATAGTCTGCTTATTTCTACACATGAATAAATGTGGTATTTTTTTATTTTCATAAAAGTATTCTGCATATTAAACGCTCAAAATTTCAGATATATCCCAGAAGATTGGTATATTATTACTAAACCGGGAGCGATTACTGCCATTACTGAAGATAGTTTTAACCTTTATTTTGCAACTGAAAATGGGGTATATCGTTATGATAAAGCTCGGGAAGATTTTCAATATGACTATCCTTTTTCTGTGCAATTAGAATTTCCCAAAATTGCTCATTTCTATTTTGATTCATATAGAGATTATTTCTGGGTTGTGCATAGCCAAGGCGTGAGTTTTAGATCAGCAGTAAGTACAATTTGGCGGGATATGACACTTCTAAATTCAGGTATTTTCAATATTTATGAAATTGATGATATTGGATCGTCTCCTGAATATTTTTGGATTCGATCGGGAGATGAGCTGTTCCCATTTGATCCCTTTTCTGGAACCTCGGCAATCAGGGAAGAAGCAATGCTTGAAAATAATTTCATTCGATGGGGGAATTCCAGTAATGGCATTGCAGGGGAGAATATGGACCTTTCTTGGTATAGTATCGAAGGAGAGTGGGAAATAAGTTTGGGGCATATATTACCCAATGGTAAAAGAGGTTATATTATTTCCAATAAAAATGGAGTAGAAGTAACGGCAACCATGCAAATGGAAGATTCCAATGGTAATCTGTGGATTGGTACAAATGAAGGGTATGTTATAAAGGGGTGGACTAATTCTTCAAGGCTGACCATGATTCCTATAGGTTTACTTACTGATAATATTTTGGAAGCATATGTTGATGCTGAAGAAAATTGGTGGTTTGCCGATAGCAGGTTTAAACGTACCGGACAGCTTTCATCTTTTAATAACCATTATCAATCAAGCCATACTCCCTTTATTACCAAATGGGATGAGCCTAATAACCAATGGACTTATTACTATCCCAATGAATCTATAGTAATTGAAAATACGGATATCAATTCAATTTTGCGAGTTGGCAGTACTATGTATTTTGGCACAATGTCCGGACTTCTCTATCATGATCTTTATAATAAGGAATGGAATATAATAAATGCCTCAAATGGTTTAAATGATACTGCCGTTTGGGATATGATAGAACATGATGGATCCATTTATGTGGCAACTTCTAATGGCATAAATGAAGTTTCCATTATTAACCATCATGTTATCCCGAAAAGTGATGATAGATTTGAGGAATTAATCAAAGTTAACATTTACGATATGGAGGCAGATTCTCAAAATATATATTTAGCATCGGATGTGGGACTGCTTCAATTGAGTTGGGAGGGTACTGAAATAAATACGCTCTCGAAAAGAGTATTTAAAAAAATTAGGTTAAAGGAAAAAAACATTTTGGGAACGGATGGTTTTCTTTGGTCTATTTATGATAAAGATGAGGAAGAATATATTTCACCTAATGTGCAAAATTTTGATATGTGCGGTTCGTTTCTTTGGAGTTCCAACGGAATTCAGGTGACATTGACTGATACCAGTACTTCACAATCTTGGGATTATAGAAAGGATGATGGTATCCCAGGAAATAAAATTTATGGGGTAAATTGTGATGAGAATTGGGTATGGTTTTTAACCAATAAAGGTGTGGCATATTATAATTGGAGTAGGTATCATTAATAGAATAATTATCAATATTATTATTGCATTGCTGATTTTTTCCTGTGGGGGAATCTCAAAGATTAATAAAAAATCCAAAGGAAAAATTGAGTCAAAAATTAATGTAAAGACTCAATATTGGAATACAACCGAGGACAGTTTAAACTTTTACGTTCATATATCTATTCCTCTAAATCATTTTGTTTTTAGAAAACAGATGGATCATTTTTCTAGTGAGATTATCTACACATTGGTTATTTCAGATGATGAAGGTAAAACTCAATTATATCGTGAATCTTGGCGGGAAAAAATTTCAGAACCATATTATGAAAATACCCGAGATCCGGATAACCTTGTAAAAACTGAAAAGAATATCGGTCTAATTCCTGGTGAATATAAATTGTTTCTAAATGTTCAGGACGAAGATAGTCGGAAGAATTGGAAAATTACTAAAACAATTAAGTTGGAGAGGGTAAATTTTATTAGTCCATCCCTGATATTTGTTAAAGAAAATGATAAACTAATGAAACAAGTGGATTTTCTAATGCAAAAACAGGATACTATTTGGCTTCGCACCCAAGTAAATTTGATTGGTAATGAAGAAATAGAGGGACCTGTAGTTGAAAAAATGAGTCTGGAGCACCAATCAAAAATGGAGATTAATTATTTTATTCATCATAATAAAACGATTATAGATTCTGGTGTTGTTGCAATTTCAAGGGATGGCGTTCAAAATTTTTATTATATTCCCATACCTATGACTCATCATAAAAGGGGTAAGTATGAAATTGAATTACAATATCTCAATGATAAACAGATTACTTCCTTTCAATATGGACTAAAAACAAAAAACTTTTGGACAGATGAAATTGATGAGTTGGTTGGGGTGATGAAATATGTTCTTCCCTATTCGGAATATAAAAAGCTAAAACAAAAAGGCGATTCTGAAAAATTGGATGCAATAAATGAATATTGGAAGAAAAAAGATCCCACTCCTGAAACAGATGAGAATGAACTATTGAACGAACTGAATGAGCGGGTTAAGTTTTCAAATAAAAATTTTTCAATACTTATGCATGGGTGGCGTTCTGATAGAGGTCGAATTTATATAATTTATGGTGAGCCTCAAGTAGTAGATGAATCGTACCAAGATAATAGAGGATATAATTTTCAGAAGTGGATATATGCAAATGGAAAAGAATTCTTATTTATTGATCGTACAATGTCTGGTGATTATACTCTCTATCACGAAAGGTTTTAAATATTTCAATGTTGAAAAATACTTAAAAAATGATATCCAAAGGCGAATCTCCCAATACCTTTTCTTACTCTCAACTCAGCACTTTTAAATCCTGCCCTCAACAATATAAAATTATTTATTTAGATGGTGTTAGGAAAATAAACGAAAGTATAGAAGCATTCATGGGCAAACGCGTTCATGAAGTATTGGAGTGGTTATATAGCACAGAAAACCGTGCCAAACCCTATATCACATTTGATACATTATGCCAAACATTTGATAATATGTGGCTGGAGCATTGGCATAAAGATATTCATATTGCCGATACTAGAAAAACCTCAGACTATTATTACTCAATTGGAAAGCGCTGTCTGTCAAATTATTATGGTTGTTATGGTCCGACTTTTGATCAGATGGTTGAAGATACTGAAGTAGATTTAAGATTCACAATTGGTGACTATACTTTCCGGGGAATTATTGATCGGTTAGATCATCCCGAACCGGGGAAATGGATTGTACACGATTATAAGACCAGTAAACGTCAAAAAACTAAGCGGCAGGCAATGAACGATATCCAATTAGCATTGTATCAAATTGCTGTTGAACAGAATTATGGACCGGTAAATGAAATTTCTCTTACCTGGCATTTTTTGCGAATGGGATCGGAAATTAAGGTTCTTCATACCCGGGAACAACTAGAAAAGCTTAGAACGAAATTAATTAAAATGGTGGAGAAAATAAATAATTGTATTGGTAATGAAAATAATTTTCTCCCTAAAGAATCCATATTATGCCATTGGTG
>CAJWYZ010000027.1 GCA_913049525.1 uncultured Fidelibacterota bacterium
AGTCTGTTTTCCAAATAGCGTTTATATTGCAGAGGAATATCATTAGGATGATTGGAAAAGAAAGCAAAGATTGGTGGAGAATGGTGCACTTGGGCTCCATATTTTATGGTAATATTTTTACCTTTTAATATTGGAGGAGAGTGATACGCCATGGCTTTCTTGATAAAATCGTTTACATCAGAGGTTTTCAATTTCCGTTGACGTTCTTTATATACTTCCAAGGAAGTTTTTAAAACTTCCCGCGTACGCAAATTATGGGCAACTGAAATAAATAAAATAGGATAATACTCAAGCATGGGAAATTGGCCGTAAATATCTTGGCAGTACTCTTTTTGGGTATGTGTATCTTTTTTCAGTAAATCCCATTTATTGATAACGATGATCAATCCTTTCCCCGAATCTATAACATGTCGAATGATATCTTTGTCCTGATTATTAAAACCCTTATCAGCATCAATAAGAACTGCTGCTAAATCGCAATCCTGTATTACTCTAAAGGTACGGACTGTGCTGTAAAATTCAATATCACCGGTTATTTTTGATTTTTTTCTAAGCCCAGCAGTGTCAATAAGACGAAAATCCTGTTTATCATAGCGAAGAAATGAATCAATAGAATCCCGAGTTGTCCCTGCAATTGGTGTGACAATGGACTTCTCCTCCTGAAGTAATCCATTCATTAATGAACTCTTACCCACATTTGGCATTCCCACTATAGCCAAATTGACGCAATCTTTTACATGTTCATCCTTAAAATCTTTTTCAGGAAGTTTCTGTGCAACACCGTCTAACATATCTCCTACAGATCGGTTGTT
Source organism: uncultured Fidelibacterota bacterium (assembly GCA_913049525.1). Lineage (GTDB taxonomy): Bacteria > Fidelibacterota > Marinisomatia > SCGC-AAA003-L08 > D37C17 > D37C17. The sequence goes on from CAJWYZ010000027.1 coordinate 813, forward strand.
TTGGGCAGATAAAGTATAAAATTCACCTAATCCTAATTCATAAAAAGATAATGCAGAATCTTCCATTTTCAGTTCATCAATTTTATTCACTGCCAGAATATAGGGTTTTTCTGATTTCTGTATTTGATCTGCTAAATACTGATCTGATGTCGTAATGGGAGAGCGTCCATCAACCAATAAAAGTACCATATCGGCTTCATTTGCTGCAATTTCTGCCTGAAGCCTAACATGATTTTCAATGATATCTTCAGAAGCCGGAATATATCCACCAGTATCTATAAGATTAAATTCCCTTCCACACCAATCAAATCTACCATATATTCGATCACGGGTCACTCCTTCTTCAGGAGATACAATTGAATGTCCAGCCCCTACAAGTCGGTTGAATAAAGTGGATTTCCCAACATTTGGTTTTCCTAAAATTGCAATGGTTGGGTTAGGCATGAGTTAAATTATTTAAAAGTGTTAAAAAACTATCATTGCTCAATTGCAATGGACAATCGATGGCATTTGAAATATCGTCTAATGTTAAATTATCCAGAGTTAAGGTGCCTTCATCGTTTATAATTCTATGGCTCATCCAAACAGCATCACCCAAATTCTTGGAAGCTAATTGGGTAATAATATCTGTACCCGTTAACAGTCCGGTTACCGTTACAGATTCTCCATAGAATTTATTAATAATAGGTAAAAGAGTAACCGTTAGATTATCAATCTGATTTAATATGGGGATAACTTCCTTTTGAAAGGTCTCATAAACCAATGTTCCCGTTGCCAAAGTGATATTGGTTTCAAAAGCTAATGCACGGGGAAAGTTAGCAGATTCTTCTTCAAACAAAGTAAGAAATTGCCGAACTTGCCCCACTCCATTTTCAGCCAAATCTAATTCACCATAATCAGACAGTGGTGGAAAAGGTTGTTCAGCCAAAATGAACCATTCATCAGAGTAGAGAACAAATGGAGATTTTTTACCTGAAAATTTATCTCTCATCCGCGTAATTCCATTAAGCAAATTTTCAGCATATTTTTTGTCGGCAGATTTAATTTCCATTAATCCTTTACGATGCCCTGTCAAGCCAACTGGTACTATAGTGCAGGATTTCACAGAGGGGTAATAATGGTATAAATCCTCCAACGTTTTATTTAGGAACTCACCATCGTTTAAATCCGGCATTAAAACAATTTGAGTATGCAGTTCAATTCCATTATTTGTTAGATATTCTAATTTTGCAAGAAGCCCGTCATCCTTTTTATACAGAAAAAGTTTTTGTCTTTGCTCAATATCCGTCACGTGAACAGAAATATAAAGGGGTGAGAGTCGCTGCTCAACAACACGGTTCAATTCATTCTGACCCATATTCGTCATGGTAATATAATGCCCATGAAGATAAGACATGCGATAATCCCCATCCCGAAAGTACATACCCTTCCGCATTTCAGGTGGATTTTGATCTACAAAACAAAAAACACAATTATTGGCACAACTGCGGATTTTCATCTCTTCAAACTCGACCCCTAAATCATCATCATACTCTTTTTCGATTTCTATTTTTTCCATACGACCGGATATTTCGAAATCTAATGTAAGTACCTCTTCCGTCATACGGAATTGATAATCAATTTCGTCCTGTACGCGTTTACCATTGATTTTCAATAATCGATCTCCAGGTTGAATGCCAATGGTCTCTCCTAAACTATCTGGGAATACTTTTATAATTTTCATTTTGGATTCTTTGTCTAATAAAGATGGGCAAATTTACGGATAGAGTAGAATTGAATAGAAAATAAAACATACTCCATGAATTAAATTGATATTAATAATAATTATTTACCATGAATACTATTTTAGACCTTATTTATATTCACCCATGAATAATAAAACCGATTCTAATCAAACACAATTGGCGGCGGCCTGTATTTTACTTTCAGTTGCTGATGCAGATGAAATTTTAGAAGATCAGGAATTAATAACTATTGGTGAAATTCTTCAAGAATTTTTCTCCATTGATGAGTCTTCTGTGAAATCATTAATGCAACATGCCCAGGAAGAATGGAAAAATTCCACAGGCTTATTTCAATTTGGCACTCAACTAAATCAATATTTCTCCCATGATGATAAACTCGATTTTATCAGCTGTGTATTTGAAGTTGCATATGCAGATGGGAAACTCCATTATTTAGAGCATCATGCAGTGAAGAAAATTGCAAATATTTTACACTTGGAAAAGAATGAACTTATTTCTGCCAAGGCAGAAATAGAAAACTATTTAGATTAGCTCTAAATAAAAAAGCCCCTCAAAATTTTGAAGGGCTTTCAATAAACAAATGGCAGGATTAATCTAAAATGTCTTTCTCTTTTGCTTCTTGAATTTGATTTAAATTCTTAATATGCTCATCCGTCATTTCCTGGATATTATCAGTTGCGCGTCTCAAATTATCCTCAGAAAGATCATGCTCTTTTTCGCTCTTTTTTAAAAGATCATTAGCATCTCTTCTAATATTTCTAACGGCAACCCTGCCCTCTTCTATAATTTTATGAACAACCTTTACCAGCTCTTTTCTTCTCTCTTCAGTTAGAGATGGAATATTTAATCGTATTACGCTGCCATCATTATTCGGCGTAAGTCCAACATCAGAACTCATTATTGCCTTTTCAATAAATTCTAGACTACTTGGATCAAATGGCTGAATAACAATTAATTGACCTTCTGGCACTGTAACATGGGCTATATTATTAAGTGGTGTTGGAGAACCATAATAATCTACTTTAACTCCATCTAAAATATTTGCAGAAGCTCTCCCAGTCCGAATAGTAGAAACCTCATGACGATAGTGTTCAACGGCTTTATTCATTCTATCTTTTATATCTACAAATATTTCATTTATCATAATTAGATTACTCCTATTTAAGATACCGTAGTACCAATGGGCACTGAATTTACAATATCAACTAATCCATTTTTACTTTTTATATCAAACACGATAATAGGGAGATTATTTTCTTTACAAAGTGTAACGGCAGTAAGGTCCATCACCCTCAGTTCTTTCTCAATTACTTCCTTGAAGGTAAGGGTATCATATTTAGTTGCGTCGGGGTCAATTTCGGGGTCAGCAGAATATACACCATCTACTTTGGTGCCCTTTATTATTATATCTGCATTAATTTCGATAGCTCGCAGGGCTGCAGCTGTATCTGTGCTAAAATATGGATTTCCAGTGCCACCGGCAAAAATCACAATTCTGCCCTTTTCCAAGTGGCGAATACCCTTTCTACGGATGTAGGGTTCAGCTAACTGGGTAATGGATAAAGCGGACATTACTCTGGTATCACACCCAAGTCTTTCTAATGCAGATTGAAGTGCAACTGAATTCATTATTGTTGCCATCATCCCAATGTAATCTCCAGGGACGCGGTCTAATCCTTTAGAGTCTGCAGAAATACCCCTGAAGATATTACCTCCACCTATTACAATTCCAACTTGTATTCCCTTATCCGCAACCTCTTTTAGTTTCAGAGCCAGGTCTTTGGTGATTTCGGGGTCAATACCATACCCTTTTTTTCCAGCAAGTATTTCTCCGCTGAGTTTTACTAAAATGCGGTTAAAGGATGGATTCGACAATTATTAATTGGAATTTAGTTTTCGGTTGGAGCTGAATTATTGACCTTTTCACCAAGTTGAAAGCGTGAAAAACGGGAAATGATTATATTCTCACCTAATTTAGCTACGGTTTCAGTAATTAGATCATTCACTGTTTTATCAGGATCTTTCACAAAAGACTGTTCAACCAGTACATTTTCCTGATAGAATTTGTTTAACCGGCCCTCAGTCATTTTTTCAATAATATTTTCAGGCTTACCACTTTGACGAGCTTGATCAGCATAAATTGCTTTCTCCCTGTCTAAGACATCTGAGGAAATTTCTTCACGGGTAACTGACATAGGTGCAGAGGCAGCAATATGCATTGAAATATCTTTGCACAAATCCTTAAAATCATCAGTATTCGCAACAAAGTCGGTTTCACAGTTGATTTCAAGCAGCACCCCTAATTTTGATCCGGGATGAATATATGGGAATACAAGACCTTCTTTAGCTGACCTATCAGATTTTTTTCGTGCTTTTGCAATTCCGGTTTTACGTAGGATATCAATGGCATCCTCTAGATTTCCAGATGCTTCAGTTAAAGCTTTCTTGCAGTCCATCATTCCTGCACCAGACATTTCTCTTAATTCTTTTACTGCTGTAGCAGATATTGTTGACATGTGTTCAATTACTCCTGATTTTCTTCTTGAACTTCTTCAATTACTTTTTCTTCTACCTGACCTGATTCTTCTACCACTTCAGATTCAGGTTCAGCATTCTCTTCTGTGGGACTTTCTTCCGTAATTTCTTCATCTATTTGTGCCGTCCCACCTGTAGCTTCAATTATGACATTGGCAATATAATTTACAATTAATCCAATTGTTTTCATGGAATCATCATTGGCAGGTATTGGAAAATCAATATTCCGAGGATCAGTATTACTATCAACAATACCAAATGTTGGGATCCCAAGATTAATGGCTTCAGAAATAGCAATTCTTTCTTGGATTCCATCTACAAAGAAAAGAGCTTTAGGCAAATGTTTCATATCTTTTATACCTCGGTGAAGATCTGCCAATTTTATACGTTCTCTTTCCAGCATACTTAACTCTTTTTTAGTTAGGTTTGTGTAGATTTCAGAGGATTCTTTTTCCAGAACCAATAACCTTTTAATACTTTTTTTAATGGTACCATAATTAGTCAATGTTCCACCCAACCAGCGTTCAACTATATAATACATGCTGCATCTGTCTGCAGCTTGCTGAACGGCATCTTTTGCCTGTTTTTTTGTTCCAACAAAGAGAACATTTCCCCCTTCACGAACTATTCGGGTTATTTCTTTTGCTGCCTTCACCATACATTGACTGGTCTGTTCCATATCAATAATGTATACACCATTTTTCTTCATGGTGATATAACCCTTATAATTAGGATCCCAACGGTGGGTAGGGTGCCCGAAATGAGCACCAGCTTTTATTAATTCTTCTACAGTTAATTGATTCATAAATCCTTTTTTATTATCTTTATCTTTTCGAGAATTGGAACTTTTTTCGTGCACCTGGTTGGCCATATTTCTTCCGTTCAACTTCTCTACTATCACGAGTTAACATTCCTGCCTGTTTTAATGACAGCCTATTATCGGGGTTAATTTTTTCAATGCACCGGGCAATTCCCAATCGGATTGCACCTGCTTGACCTGAAAGACCACCACCATTTACTTTAGCCGAAATATCATATTTACCAGCTAACTGAAGTAACTCAAGGGGTTGACCCATCACCATTTTTAATGTGTCTCTTCCAAAATAATTCTCGATAGGACGATTATTTACAATAAATGCACCTTTTCCGCTTGACATATTTACACGGGCAATTGATGACTTACGCCTTCCTATTGCTGACCAACTATCACTCTTTTTTGGCATTGTTTTCCTTTAATTAATTAAATGTAATTGTTTTGGGTAACTGGGCTCCATGCGGATGCTCAGTCCCAGAATAAACTTTCAGATGCGTTAGCAACTGTCTTCCCAATCTATTATGAGGCAGCATTCCCTTTACGGCATTGGTTATTATCCGTTCGGGGAAATCCTGACGAACCTTCTGTAAACTGATTTGGGTAACACCACCTGGAAATCCAGAATGGCGGAAATAGGATTTATCCTTTTCTTTGTTTCCAGTTACCTTTACTTTTTCAGCGTTTACTACAACAACAAAATCGCCCATATCCATGTGAGGGGTGTAAAAGGGTTTCTTTTTCCCTCTGATTATTTGAGCAATCTCACTTGCGAGTCTTCCTAAAGTCTGTCCTTCTGCATCAACTATAAACCATTCACGGTTTATTTCATCTGCACGAATTGATGTGGTTTCCATTAATTATCCTTAAATATGAAATGATTAATTATGCTGGCAATTACAGCCTGTAAAATTAGGGGGAAGTATTTTACTTTGTCAAGGGTTAATCTAAGAGATTTCCACAGGTATTTTTACCGGAAATTGTCCCATCTACTTTTCCCGTAAATTTCATACCTATCATAGGACTGTTTTTCGACTTGGATTGGATGTGAGATTTTTTAAATGTCCACCTTATTTTTGAGTCAATAATCGCAATTTCTGCCGGTTCACCAATTTGGAAAGGAATGATATTCCATCCCATTATGTCTGCAGGACCTTTTGTAAACCATTGAACAACCTTCTCCGTTGATGCGCCAGCCTTTGTAAGTACGGTATGACTCAATCCAAAGGCAGACTCCAAACCAATCATACCGCAGGGAGAATGAATAAAATCCATTTCCTTTTCTTCAATAGTATGAGGGGCATGATCAGTAGCGATACAATTAATACTACCTTCTATTAATCCCTTAATTAATGCTTTCCTGTCTAACTCTGACCGCAGAGGGGGCGCTACTTTTGTGTGGGTATCATACTCTGTTAATTTATCTTCTGTTAACCCAATATGATGAGGAGTTACCTCTGCTGTAACATTTACACCCATTTTTTTATACTTCCGGATAAGATCAACAGATCGCTTGGTGGATACATGAGGAATATGAATTTTCCCACCTGTATAATCTGCGATCTCTAAGTCTCGATGAACCATTACCGATTCAGAAATATCAGGATTCCCAGGGAGTCCTAATCGCGTTGAAAGGCTGCTTTCGTTCATTACTCCGTCATTTCTTAAGTGAATATCCTCTGCATGATTAATTACCGGGATTCCATATTTCTGGGCATACTCAAGAGCATTTCTCAAAACCTGACCATTTTGAACCGGCAAACCATCATCAGAAATGGCCACCGCACCCGCTTTCACCATTTTTCCAACTTCAGAAAGTTCCTGCCCCTTTTGTCCAATGGTAATTGAGCCAATGGGTAAAATCTGTACAGGCAAACCTGAAGACTTTTCTATAATAAAACGAATAGCCTCTGGTGAATCTAAAGGAGGATTGGTATTGGGCATTACACATACCCGTGTAAAACCACCGGAGAATGCTGCCCTCGCCCCTGTTGCTAATGTTTCTTTATCCTCTCTTCCGGGCTCCCGAAAATGAGCATGAATATCAATCAATCCGGGGACAATTAATTTTCCGGTACAATCAATTTTCCGTGTATTATCAGAGCCTGTTACTTTCCCAACCTCTTTCACAATGCCATCTACTATTAATATCGAGCCTGCTTTCTTTTTATTCTTATATGGGTCATAAATGGTCCCATTTTCAAGAATTATTAAATTGTCAGTTTTTCCCATTACCCCACTTCTCCTTCATCCGGTCCAAGCAAAAGATATAAAATACTCATACGAATGGCCACTCCATTTAAAACTTGATCCAATATTATAGCCTGGTCACCATCTGCAACAGAGCTGTCAATTTCCACACCCCTGTTCATAGGCCCCGGATGCATTATGACAATCTCCTTTTTATGGGCATCCAATCTTTCCTGTGTGATGCCAAAGAAATCTCTATATTCCCTCACAGAAGGAATAATTCCAACTCCCATTCTCTCTCTCTGGATTCGAAGCACATTCAGGGCATCTGCCCATTCTATAACTTCATCAATATCTGAATTTACTGAAACACCCAACTTCTGTATTCCTCGTGGAATTAAATGGGGAGGTCCACACAAGGTAACCTTTGCTCCCATCTTTTGTAACCCATAAATATTGGATAACGCAACGCGACTATGTAGAATATCTCCAACAATGGCAATATTGAGTCCTTTCAATTTTCCAAATTTTTCCTTAATACTCATCATGTCCAATAATGCCTGAGTGGGGTGTTCATGGGTTCCATCTCCGGCGTTTATCACTACAGCATCAACAAATTTACTCAATTGCAAACAAGACCCCGGAACGGGGTGGCGCATTACTGCACAGTCCATTTTCATGGCATGAATATTTTGCACCGTATCTTTGAGTCCCTCTCCCTTACTTACACTGGAGGCACTGGCAGAAAAATTGGTCACATCAGCTGACAGCCTCTTTTCCGCAAGTTCAAAAGAAATTCGGGTGCGGGTGGAATTTTCAAAAAAGAGATTTACAATATTTTTACCCGTTAGTGAAGGTACCTTTTTGATGGGGCGATCTAAAACTTCACGAAAAGTAAAACCTGTATCAATTAATTTTTGGATATCCTTTGCAGGGGTATGTTCTAAGCCTATTAAATGTTTATTTTTAAGAGAGCCCACCTATTTGCAGTCCTCATATTCCATGAGCAGAACTGTATCTTCTCCATCCACTTCTTCTACGTGCACATGGATGTGTTCGTTCATGGATGTGGGATAATTTTTGCCTACATAATCCGCTCGAATGGGCAGTTCTTTATGTCCTCGGTCCACAAGAATACCCAGTTGGATGGATGCCGGTCTTCCATAGGTGAAAATTTCATCCATGGCGGCTCGGATGGTTCGACCTGTATACAGCACATCATCAATTAAAATGACATTTTTCCCTTCTACTTCAAACAAAATTTGTGACGCCCCTACCTTGGGTGATCCTAAATTTGTACGGAAATCATCTCTGTGAAAGGTAACATCCAGGGTGCCAATGGGTATTTCAATACCAGATATTTTCTCAATTTGAGCGTGCAGTCGCTTGGCTAAGAAATCACCTCTGGTGCGAATACCCACAATGGCTATTTCACCGAGATTATCATTTTTTTCAATTATTTCGTGGGCAATACGGGTTAGACTGCGTGCAACTTCCTTTTTGCCGGATAATTTGGCTTTAATTTTATTCATAATATTTTATTGTGTGGAATTCCTAAAAACACCGCGGAGGTTTGATTCATCCTTTTCCACCTCCCGGGTAGATTTAAAGGAAATTCGCGCTGGGAAAGTTAGGATGAATTGAATGAATTATTCAAAATATTTGTAGAGATGCAACATGCTGAGTCTTTACCGTTGGCAATGCTGAATATTGGAACTCACCCCACCTTCTTCGGCACCCTTCTCTTTAAAAGAGAAGGGGTTGGATTGAATTCAAATGCATGGTTTTACCTTACATCCAACATTCCCTAATATTACCTGTGTTACCCATGCAGAAATTAGTTGATAAATATATCCTGCAGCATTTTGCAAGCAAGGTTATTAGTACCATAATGGCTTTTATTGTCATCTTTTTGCTGGTAGATATTGTAGATCATTTAGATCATATCATGGACTCCGAAATGCCCAGCGGAGAAATAATTCGTTATTATTACCATACCGTTCCATGGTATTTCAGTCTGGGACTCCCCATGTCACTTTTACTGGCAACCGTTTTTACTTTTGGAATTCTACAGAAAAATAACGAACTCAGCGCATTAAAAGCATCGGGAGTGAGTATTAGGCGGTTGAGTGTTCCCTTACTCATTCTGGGATTATTGTTCAGTATTTTCTCGTTCTACTTTGATAACTTGTATGTTACAGAACACCTTCAGAAAAGAAACAATTTAGGTTCAAAATACCATCTCATCCGATCTAAGGCAATGAAAATGAAAAAGAAAGATATCTTTCGACAGGAATCCAATAATGAGGTTTTGGGGATAAAGCGATATGAATTCCGTAATAAGACTGCTCATAATATATCCATACAAAAATTTTCTGATGGAACTTTAATTGCTCGACTCGATGCACCTATTATGAAATGGAATGAAGATAAACAATTATGGATACTTCCAAATCATTTTACCCGAAGTTGGACAGGTGATTCTTTAAAATTTTATACATCTGAAAAGGACACCGTGATAAAATTAAATTTTACCCCTACAGACTTAACCCAATCCACCGTTAAACCCGAAGAAATGAATTATTGGGAATTAAAGATATTTGTAGATAAACTTGAGCAGCACGGAGTAAAAGACCCTCGATGGGCAGTTAATATGTATTTTAAACCAGCTTTCGCTTGTACAAGTTTCCTCATGGTACTTTTTGGACTATCACTCTCAATTCGTAAACCTCGAAGCAATCTCGCTGTGGGAATTGGAATTAGTATATTTGTTATATTTATGTATTATGCTGCCATTAAAACTGGCCAGTCTCTGGGATACAAAGGATCACTAAGTCCATTTCTATCAGTTTGGCTGCCAAATTTAATTTTCTTTGCTTCGGGTTTATATCTTTTTAAGAACACACGCACATAAATGGAACTTGATCATTTTTCAGTAACAAAGATTTAATGTAAAATCTTAAACCTTCTATCTAATATCATAACTTTTCCTTCTGTGTTTTCTCAAATTGCAAGACAAGTCCCATGGCAAAGTCAAATCCCTTTGCAGATTCAAATGTGAAACCTCCATTAAATGACATTCCAATATCTAAGTAAAGCGGGCCTAATTTTCTCCCGTAACCCATACTCATACTCTTTTTTGTAATTCCGCCAATGGCATATCCCAAACGGAGAAATTGTCCCTTAAAACGAATTATTTCTACCCCCAATGATGCCCGCCAGGATGAACTGGAACCAAATCGGTTTGAAAACCCGGTTACTAAATCGCCCGCTACAACTGCCTGGTCTTCCCACCGTCTGGAGACTCCTATCCTGAGCAGCATTGGTTGCCGCGTCTGAAATGAATTATTATCTTCTATGTAAAGTTTTTCATAATTGTTCTTTGTTGTATCTGTTACATCTCCATCACCAATTAAATCATTTAGTTTATACTCCCCACCTGATGGATACAAATAGGTGCCATCAGATAAAGGTATCAATAACGTAGAATCCTGACTAGAAATATCTAAAGTTTCAATTGCTTCTAAGGGCATCACTTTATACATCTCGAAGTAAATTCCTTCCAAATCCTCAGCGGACATATTATCGATTGTCAAATTAACATACATAAATTCATTAGGACGTAAATAGAATTCTCCAGTAGTATCAATCATTGCCTTTTCTATCAAAAGTGATCTTAGAAAATTCTTCTGTG
>CAJWYZ010000028.1 GCA_913049525.1 uncultured Fidelibacterota bacterium
ACGGGTATGCCCATGCTTAGTATGGAAGGATCAGCCTGGGGTGCATTTTTATCATAAACACTTGATGGCCCACCAGAAAGAATGATTGCTGGTACATTTTTTAATTTCAATTCGCCGGCGGTAATGGTATGCGGCAAAATCTCTGAATATACATTCTGTTCTCTTATCCGCCGAGCTATGAGCTGCGTGTACTGAGAACCGAAATCAAGAACAGCCACCGTTTGTTTATTCAATTATTTCTACCTCATCTTCATTTTTTTTCATTCCTTTTCCAAAATTGAAAAATGAAAATAAATCGCTTAAGGTTGTTTTTAATTCTTTTCTCCCCACAATATGGTCTATAAACCCTTTTTCCAGTAAAAATTCAGAGCGTTGGAACCCTTCCGGTAAATCTTCTCCAATAGTTTGTTTAATGACTCGTGCACCTGCAAACCCGATGAGGGCATTTGGTTCAGCAAGTATGATATCACCAAGCATTGCAAAACTAGCAGTTGTTCCCCCAGTTGTGGGATCAGTTATCACCGTAATATACAAACCGCCCATATCAGAATAACGGGCAAGTTTTGAGCTTATTTTGGCCATTTGCATGAGGCTGTACGCACCTTCCTGCATTCTTGCTCCGCCGGAAGCAGTTATTATGATAAGTGGCAGCATATCTTTTGCCGCCCTATCAATTGCCTGGCTTATTTTTTCTCCCACAACTGATCCCATACTTCCGCCAATAAACGTAAAATCCATTATTGCCAACACAGCTTTTAGTCCATTAATTTCCCCTGCAATGGTTTTAACTGCATCCTTATTCCCAGTTTTCTCCTGAGCTGTCCTTATTTGATCTGTATAATTTTTTGCTGCATTAAAATTTAAAGGGTCAACAGATTGTACATTTCCAGCGATTTCTTCATATTTACCATCATCCATAAGAAGTTGAATATAATCATCACTGGTAATGCGAAAATGATGGGTACAGCTTGTACAGATAAAATGATTTTCTTCCAACATTTTTCTATACACAACTTCTTGGCATTGAGGACATTTTACCCACATTCCCTCAGCAATTTCCCTCTTATCCAAAGTTTTAATCTTTTCGGATTTTCGACGGAACCATTCTGCCATTTTTAATTTATCTCCAAATTATATAATATTGCATCATCCCCTTTTGAGTAATAATCTTTTCGCATTCCTACTTCAACAAAACCCAAAGATTGATAACATTTTCGAGCGGAAACGTTATTAACACTCACCTCTAATAAAATAACATTTACTTTTTGATCTACAACTCTTGAAATTATATGATTGATAAGTTTCCGGCCAATTTTTTTTCTAAGATAATTAGGGTGGACTGCAATATTATGCAGGTGAAATTCTTTTTGAATAATCCACCCAAAAATATAACCAACCACTTTTTCATCTTGAACAAATACCCAATTTTCAGAATCAATATGGTTTCGAATATCATCCATCAGCTGGCTACGTTTCCATGGTTTTTCAAATGAGCTATTTTCGATTTCCACTATTTCATCTAATTGATTTAATTGAGCAGGAATAATCAATTCTCTTTCACTTTCCCAATATTGAAATTTGACACATAATTGGGAATAACCTCACTTAAATTGATGTTCGCCCATTTATCATAATTTTGGATGGCAAGTTCACCTACAAACTTGGCTGACATTGGTGCTAATCCGTAATCATCTACTTTACAGATTGAATTCATATTAAATCCAAATCGTGGATAATATTCATCAGCATCAAATGGCACACATTCAATTTCTGAATCTGGGATTCCTGAATTAAATTGTTGAACAAATACCATATTTTTATGAGAATGTAGGAGAATATAATAAGATCCCTTTTGAGATATCCCTTTATTCATCACTTCCAGTGTGGGAACTGGTATAATGGGAATACTTCCAGCCATGGCTAAACCTTTTGCAAGACTCATTCCAATACGTAAACCCGTATAAGAACCGGGACCGGAGGAAACAGCAATTCCATCTAAGTCAGTTACGCTAATAGAATGATTCGAAAGCACCTCATGTACAACTAGGGGTAACCTCTCTCCATGAATCCGAGGCTGGTTTATTTCATCAATTTCGACTAGATTATTGTTAATGAATAAAGCCGTTCCACATACGGTAGAGGACGACTCAATGGCTAAAATATTCATGAATTTGATAAAATAATTTCTCTCGAATTTGAACTTTTGTGGCTGAAATTAATATGAAATGTATTTTCGGGCAAAAGGGGTTTCATTTTATCGGCCCATTCAATAAATACAATATTATCATCGCTTAAATAATCATTTATTCCCAATTTAAGCCATCTTTCCAAATCTTCTTCCCGATAGCAATCAATATGAATTACTGGATATTTAGCATCATACTCATTCACTAAAGTAAATGTGGGTGATGTAACTGATTTTTCAAAATCAAGCCCTTTTAAAATACCTTTTATAAAAGTGGTTTTTCCTGATGCTAATTCTCCAATAAAAGCAAATACGTCTCCCACTTCAATAAATTTGGCAAAATCTTCTCCTAATTTTACCGTGGTTTCGGTACTGTTTGTCATTCCACCTGTCCAACCTGATTTCATCCATTTTTCCCCTTCAACTCAGCAATGGGAATGACCATCTCTTCCAAGCTGATACCTCCATGTTGGAAGCTATTATTGTAGTGGTTCGCAAATTTATGGTATTCATTTGGATAAATTAAGAAATTACCCGATTTTGCGATAAGATAATTGGTACCCAGATCATGTTTAGGAAGCAGGTACTTTTCCGGATTAGGAATTGTTATTCCGGATTTCTCCGGCATTTTAATATTCTGACCATATTTAAACCGGATACCTGTGGAGGTTTGCCTGTCTCCTTTTATTTGAACCGGCTTCGTTACTCTTGTGCTTCCATGGTCGCTGGTAAGAAATACAGTATGTCCCCAATTACTTATTTCTTCTAACACATTCAAGAGCCAGGCATTTTCAAGCCACGAACAGACTGCCTTTCGGTATGCAGATTCATCTGGAACCATTTCCTGAAGTATGTTTGATTCTGATCGGGAATGCCCAAGAATATCAACAAAGTTTATAACAATCGCCAGCAAATCTACTTCTTTAAATTCACCAATTCTATTTTCTAATTTATTCCCTTCTTCGTAGGTGATAACCTTATGATAATGGATGGATTTTGATGCTAATCCCAATCGGTTTAATTGGTCCCTGAGGAATTGGTTTTCGAAGCGATTCATGCTATGTTCATCCTGCCACATTTTCTGCCATAATTTATCATATTCATTTTGCAGTTTATTGGGATAATATCCACTGAAAATTGCGTTTCGGGAGTAGGGGGTTGCCGTTGGAAGAATCGACAGATAATATTTTGTATCTATGTGGAACATCTGCGCTAACAGGCTCGTCATTGCTTTTAATTGGTCTGCCCTCAGGCAGTCAATTATTATCAATACTATTTTTTCATCATTTTGTAATTTTTCCTGTATATGAGTGGGGATAATTTCTGGTGACATAAGTGGTTTATTTTCAGAATGAAGCCAATTTTCATAATGATCCTCTATAAACTTTGTAAACTGTTGATTGGCTTCCTTCCACTGTTCATCCAATAATTGACCTAACCCCTGATCCCCTAAATTGTCAAATTTAACTGACCAGTCAGTTAAATCATCCATAATCCCATACCAGTCATCAATACTTTGGGCATCTTCAATATTTTCCGCAATTTTCTGGAACGATTGCAAATAATCCTTAGCCACTCGGTCAGACTGAATTTTTCGTGATTCCAATACGTTCTTACAAGCGATGAGAATTTGACTGGGATTCACCGGTTTGGTAAGATAATTGGTGATTTGGGCTGCTATGGCCTCTTCCATGAGCCATTCTTCTTCATTTTTGGTTATCATAATCACTGGAAGGGTAGAATGTTTATCCTTTATATTTTTCAAGGTTGTGAGTCCATCCAAGCCTGTCATCATTTCATCCAGAAGAACCAGATCAATATTCTCTTCATCACAGAAATGAATGGCATCCTCCCCCGTTTTAACGGGTGTGACCTCATAACCTTTGTTTTCAAGATAAAGGATGTGGGGCTTAAGCATTTCTATCTCATCATCCGCCCAGAGAATATGACCCTTATAATCCATTATTTTTTCGTCATGGTAAATACACCATCCCAATCATTATCGCCAGAAACAGGAGGTTCTTCCTTGTATTCATTACAGCGGTCAATCAGTCTTCGGCTGGGCGTGTTAGGTCTGCCTACAAATTCTTCCTCATATTTTTCTGACTCTGTGAACTTCCCAATTGCGCCGTCCCAATCCATTTTCTGGTATAATTCGAAACCTTCATTAAAAATTTCAATGGCTTTCGCGAGATCATCCGAGATACCTCCTTTGAATCCCAGAATTTCTACAGTTGTTGTTGCTTCAGATTTTCCCATATAACGGGTTTTATCTACAATGCGCCATTCAAATTCATCTTTCCCTGCAGCTTGAAGGGTTTCTATGGTAGTGGCTAAATAAATCCCATACTGTTTCGCCCCCTCTTCCAGACGTGCAGCGGTATTTACCGTGTCCCCCATCATGGTATAGTTCATACGATTTTCCGCACCCATGTTCCCACAAACTAAGTCACCATGATTGATACCAATCCTTGTACGCATCTGTTTCACAATCTCCGGCCACTTATCTCCCTCAGAAGTCCATTTTTTACGTAAATCATCGCAAGCCTGTTGCATATTCACACCAACTTTTAATGCAAGCAGTGCATTATCAGGTTGATCAACCGGAGCACCAAAAAATGCGATGATTGCATCCCCTTCATATTTATCCAATGTACCTCCACCATTTAACAATATATCAGTCATGGATGTTAAATATTCGTTAAGTAGGATTACCAACTCTGAAGCAGTCAGCAATTCAGAAAATGTAGAAAATGAAGCGATATCAGTAAAATAAGCTGTCCGCATTGCAGCATTACCACCCAATTCTGGTTTTTGCTTAGAATCAAACATCTCATCAATCAATTCAGGAGATATATAATTCCCGAATGCAGCTTTCAGGAATGCCTTATCCTGACCCTCGGTAAATAATTTATAGGTGAGGTTCAATCCATAGGGCAAGACAATTGCAGCAGCTGGAAATAATATTGGAATCATGGCTGATTCACCTAAACCCGGTACATTTATTTCCTGACCAGCAATAAGTTTATATAACCATAAGTAATCCGTTAAGAAAGCACCAATGGAGTAAGAAACCCAGATTATCAATTCCACCGCCATAATTACAAATCCCCAGATTGGCGGTGTTTTGGTAACTAGGAGTAATGTAACAACTATAAAAAGTGAAATAATTAGTAAATGATCCTTATTAAATCGAGTTTTATATTCTAAGGTTCCAGTTGGCATCTGGATATAATCTGCATTTAACATTTGTTGAATTGCATTGGCATGAATCTCTACACCCGGCATGAGATAATCTTGCTCCCCATAACTCAAATATGGAGTTGGTTTTATATCCTGGTCTTCTGCAAGCGATGTACCTAATACTACAATCTTCCCTTTGAATGGATTAATGAATCCTTGAGCTTCAAAAATTGGAGCCATGATAGGATCTATATATTTATCCATCCAATTTTGGTCCTCAACATAATCCATTTCACCAAAATCAGGATTGTATTCGCCTGCACCAATATTATAATCCTGAGTATCAACTATATCAGATAATGCAAAGCGATTGAAAGTTTTAAATTCACCAGAAACTGGTCCCAGATAATTCAATAAAAATGTATTACTCACACCATAACTTTGAATTTGGAGTGGGCCGACAGTAATAGATCCTGTTTCTGCATCAAAAACAGGATCAGGGTTTTCTTCAATATCCAGAAACCTTAGGACCGATTCAATTCCAAGAGTATAATTCAAAGATTGAACACCCGAAATGGGGTAGAAGATTCCATATTGGCGATAAAATCCATCTGTGTCAGTATTAATATTTACTAGACCCGTATGTTGTTTTTGATCCGTTTCAATAAGTTGTTGAGTTGGCTCAAGTAAATAATCTGGTGGAAATCGGGTTGGTTCTTCTTTGCGGGCAGAAGCTAAAATCACATGTGTTCCTTTAGATCGTGCATATTCTATGGCTTCAATTAATAATTGATCTCCCTCTTTAATCTCTACCCCTTCTACACCCTGGTTTGCAATATAGTTTTTAATATTTTCTGTTTGATGGTCAGGTTTATCAAACATCATATCAATGGTAACTACTTTTGCCCCTGCATCTGCCAAATTCCTCACAGCTCGTGACCAGATAGTTCCACGGCTATATGGCATTGGTTCATTTATGAGACGAAATGATTCATCATCAATTTCTACTATAACTACATCCAATCCAGCATCCCATTTATCATTTTGATTAATATCATGACATTCTTTGTATTCCACGCATTCCCCATTATGACAAACTTCACCTGTTTTTTCACATTCGTCAATGTCTACAAATTCTTCACCTTCATCCCAAACTTCATTTCCCAAATCAAATAGTTCTTCACCTTCATCCCAAATACCATTTTCATTGTCATCAATAAACTCTTCTGCCATATCCCACTTTCCATTACCATTAATATCTGTGAAGACTTCACTATCATCCCATGTGCCATTACCATTAGTATCCATTATTGGTTCCGGTGCATTCCATTTCCCATCTCCATTATCATCTCTAAATGGTTCAGCATCATCCCAAATGCCGTTATTATTTTTGTCATCTACAGGTTCTGTTCCATCCCACTTTCCATTCCCCTTGTCTGTAAAGTCTTCATCCGGATCAAAAACTCCATTAGCACAAGATTCTTCAATCCAACAACCCACACCAGTGGAATTCTGAGAATCAATCCCTTCATCATAAATTTTGTTTTCTCCATCCCAAATTCGATTTCCATTTATATCAGTAAATTTTTCAGCTACATCCCATTGCCCATTACCTTTATCTTCAAATTCATCCCATTCGTCAAATGTTCCGTTTCCATCAAGATCAACAAAAGGCTCTCCCTCATCCCAAACCCCATTCCCAGTATCAATAAAAGGTTCACCTGAATCGTAATTCCCATTTTCATTTGAATCAGTATAAAGTTCTTCATCATCCCATATACCATTCTGATTGGTATCAGTAAACGGTTCAGTTAAATCAAGAAAGCCTTCAGCCTGTGGTAATGCTGAATTGGATTCTATCCCCGATATGGGTCCTCGAAGTTTTAGTCTGAAATCATATAATTTTAATTCAAGGGTATTAAATGCGCCAAAATAATGCAATAGATATACTAACACAATAGATCCAATAGCAATCCCTATAGATGGTAAAATGGACTTAATATATTTCATCACCTTACCTTCCGGCTTAGCCTTTTTCTCTGAATTGTCTGCTTCTGAATCGAGGCCAGTATCAGTCTGTTCAACCTGAATTTCTTCAGATTCCTGTGTTATCTCTTCTGGTTTTTCTTCCTGACTATTATTATTTTTGTCATTTGATTCTGCCATCTTAATTTGCCTTATTTAATGTCGTAATTTATACTTGTCCTGAAGAAGAAATCCTTAGCGCTTTTTTCTGCAGTACCTAAATATTTTATACGGTAATCTAAATACATCTTTAATTTGAGTTTATCAACTGGTTCAGCAGTTATTCCCAAATTAAAATTATATTGGGAATGGTAATTGGCACCTTTTCCTGTTGAATAATGCAATCCATAAATCACTCTTTTGAAAAAATTATTTGGATGATTAATTATCTTTAATTGATAATTTGTTAATTTCTGTTTATGGAATTCTTCAAACTCCTTTTCGCCAAATTCATACTTGCTGGAGTTAAAATAAACGATTGATTCCCAATAGTTATTATAAACAGTTTTCAGGTTTATTCCATAGGACTCACTTAAAGCATTTTGGGGGAAATATCCAGTAGTTTGAATACCACTTTGGGCAATTAAATCTTCTTGTTTAATACGCAATAAATTCATACTGACACTCTGACTTCTCCAATAATAAAATTGGTTCGTCATAGATATATTAAATTGGTTAGAAAGTAAGTCAATCCTATTATCAAGGGTATCTGTTATAATAGTAGTGGAGGTAATTCCTTCTACTGTATCAGAAATAATATTAAATCTATCTAATCCATTTGATCGATGAGACGATATAAATCCAAAATTAAATGTGGGTAATCCTGATCCAGGGTATAAGGATATATTGAACAAATTTCTTTTCGTAGCAATAGGAGTTACTTGTTCTGAATAAAGACCTTCCGTTATTTTACTCTTTTTGAAGTATATTAATAATTTGTTCTGAAATAGATTGACTCCATCAGAAAAATAATTTTCCAGGTAATTGGTTCTAATGAATGGATTCAAAATGGAATAATAATCTGGACCATTTCGTTTTTTACCCAGTTCGATTCGATGTCCTAAATATCTCAATTGTAATTTACTATATCTATTTAAGGATGATAGATTCAAAAATTTTGTAACTGTCATAGCATCATTTTTTATAAGAAAGGGGATCAAAGGTTGCCCATTTTCACTAAAATTAAAATATGATGCGTATTGTGATATATCTAAACTGGTATCTAAATTTATATATTCAAAGAATTTTGCGTCATTAGTGACGTCATAATTAAGTGTATCTAATTCGCTGATATTTTGAATATTGTTCCATCTATTTAGGTTCAATAGACTAAGAGAAAATCCACTTTTTATTAATATTCTTGAATCATCAAATCCAAATTGAATATTTGATCCAAGAATAAAATTTTCCTGAGGTTTATCCCCTTCCCAATTTTTAGTTGGAAAGGATAAAATATCTACATTATTAAAAATCGTCGAATAATTATTAATTAAAGAATCATATCTGATAGAATATAAATTACCCGTGCTTTGAAAATAATCATCTAAAATTAAAGCTGAGTTTATCTCAGGAAGCAATTCATCAGGGAGTGTAATTATGGCATTAGGTACAATTTGAGATACCGTTGCAATATTATCCTGCACTTTAATATAATTAATATCCCAATAAGCTTTCTTCCCAAATTTAAATTTAACTTTTGATGCAAATACGTCATTCTGAAAAGTGTAATTATTTCGACTTAATCCAATAGTCCAGTCAGCTAGGGTGGAGTCAATATTTGAAATAAACATGGCATTTCCAGAAGGATCCCCCTGTACAGCCCTATTAGTTTTACCATTAATTACATTTAAGTAAATTGGTCCTTTATCAAATATAAAATTGATTCCTCTGACACGCTTACCATTCCATCCATATTCATCAACATTTGGATATGAGTCTCCCAATTTAAATTTCATAAAGTCGTTCTTAAAATTTATATAATATTTATCCTTAGGTTGGGTATTTTTATTTTCTAAGCTGGATTTTGAATACACCACATCCATCAACAACCAGTCTAAATCTATGTTATAATTAAAATTAATTTCTCCAAAATCAAGGTTTTGCTTATTTACTTTTCCTCCCGTATAATTTGCCCATATTTTGCTGGTCTGTTTTTTAATGATACCAAAACCAATTACATCTCCCGGTACCACTGTAAAGCTCCAACTAAAATCGTTAAATTTTTGCCTATAAATATTGGAAATATTTACCCTAACGGTGTGTAACCCAGTGGTAATTCCAATACTGGGAATGGATAAATATGACGAATCAATTTGGGCTTTTTCACTTACATCCTTACCATCTAAAAATACTTTTACTCGTTTAGGGTCAACATCCTTTATGGAGAAGTATGATAAGGCAATATATAAATCCTGACGTAATACTCTTTCTCCCGGTTTAGGACTAATAATGACTAAGTCAGGCGTTATTCCCTCTATATCAAAATCACGAATATTTTCTGGTAGTGTACTTTCATTAATCTGTCCTGTATAAGGAGAGTCTATATGTATTCGAATAGGATTATTTACTGCATCAAATGAAGGAAAATATACCTGAGTTTGATTTGACATTTCTAAAAGTAAATAATATTCTAAAACGTCTCTCTTTAAAAAATCACCTGGAATCTCTGATAAATATATAGAATTACCCATATGAATTAAAGGTATTTCAATAAATTCAGTATTTCCTATTGATCGATACAATAATGAAAAACGATGGACGTTTTTTTCACTTACATTTAAAAATGCTTTAATAGGAACAGATATTCCATAGGATGCTGACTGTACTTTTTCATGAATAATTTTATTTCCAAAAATGGTTGAAATAAATATGAAATATAAAGTTAAATAATTTTTCAAAAAATAAACTATAATTTATTTATTGTAGGTCAATATTAATTTTCGTTCTACATTGGTAGCGTTCTTTAACTTTATCACTACAACATGAGAAGTTGTTTCTGAAGATACCTCTTCCACTTCATCTTTTTTATATTGAATAACACGCTCATCAACTTCCAACATGAGTGACTCCAAATATTTAATATCTGTAACCGGGGTTCCAAATTGTTGAAATTCATTATTGATTAATGAAATAAGGGTTGTGTCTATGACTAATTCGGAGCTTCGATTTAATGATGGATTCCAAATAGAAATATTGCCACTTTCTTTAATCAGTTCATCACCAGTTAATGGATCAAATAGAATCCAAAATCCGCATTCAGTGCAGGTTAATTCAGAATTTGGCGTTACCAATGTAAATTCTCCCAGCGTCTGTCTTGTCACATTTATATTAATTATACCAGAAATTAATTCAATCTGTTTAGAGATCATTCGCTTCTCAACATTTCCCTTAATTATTATTTCACTGCCAGAATACATTGCGATGGATGTTCCATCATCTAAAAAAATAAGCTTTACAAATGATTTATTATCGGTTCTAATTTGACTTTCTAATAAAATAGGAGTATTCACCAGTAATTTGGATTTATAGTTTTTATCGTCAATCATTTTATGATTTACCTTACCCCTAACTTTTGAGACAACCGCAATAGGTTCATTTGCCAATAAAAGTTGAAGAATGAATATTAATGATAAATATTTTTTCATTTAATGAGTACGCTTTCCAGAGTAGCCTTCCCCGCCTCGATTTCAGATAATATGGAGTGCAAAGCTTCAATATGGATTTCATTATTATTTATCAATATTTCATCCCCAGAAGTTATGAATCTTTCAAGTTCTCCTCCTGGACTAAACAACAAGTAAAATTGGTCCGTACCAATTATAGATTCAATAACCGCTAAATATGGGTCAGAATAATCAAGCTGCAATTTATCCGGTGACCGTACCTCAAAGACATTAATACTACTAAAATCATGATGAATATTGATAGCAGTATTAAATGATCGGCGAATTTGCCAAAGATAATATTTCCCCACTTCCAAATCAATATGACCTACGGATGGATATTGGAATGAGTGTGCATCCCATCCCAGAGAGTAATAATCTTCTGTCTGATCCATGGGTACAAGAGACCAATCAACTAAAGCATCTTCTAAAGATTCATGCTCATTTTGATTGTACTCACATACTCTGATGGCATATTCACAAGAGGGGCAATAATCAGAATACCAGGTAAATAATGGTACAGTACTAAACGTATATGAATTTGATAAATCTGATAAAGAACCACCCGGTGATAATAATTCTAAAGTTACTGGAGATT
>CAJWYZ010000029.1 GCA_913049525.1 uncultured Fidelibacterota bacterium
TTTTTTGCGATAGACTTCACCAGGGGAGAATAAAACCGTTTCCCAGATTGAATAATGGGTTTCTCACTAACAATTTCTGATTGTACCACAACTTCAATCGCAGGAACTGGCTCAGGTTCATCAGCTACTGTTTCTTCAGTTGCTGCAGTCTTTACCGACGCTTCATCAGTGGCTGGACCCTCACCAACCTCCCCAATTCTGGCAATGACATCTCCCACTGGAATGGTATCATTCACCTGGGCGATAATATCCACAATGGTACCTGTAGCAGGAGAGGGTATCTCTGAATCCACCTTGTCAGTGGAAATTTCCAACAAGGTTTCATCTTTGGCAATACTATCCCCTACCTGCTTTTTCCATTCCAGGATAGTCCCTTCGGTAATTGATTCACCCATTTTGGGCATTACAACATCTGTCATACTTACCTCATACTCATTTGAGATTTAAATTCGATCATAATTTCACTATTAGGATATTTCTGGATTAACTCCAAACTGCATTTTTCTTTAAATTCATCTTTCTGATTAAACTCAACCGGCACCGGCACTTGGAAGAGAATAGATTCTATTTGATTATTTTTTACAATTCTTAAATCCTGAATTGCATCTTTTAAATTAAAGGCTTTCTGATTTAATTCAACGATACCTTTCACAATTGAAATTTCTTCCCCCTCAATGGTAACCGGATCCACATGCGTTATAACATCTGCCTCTAATTCTTGAGATATTAATTTTTCCACAGTATCTGAAATATCATGCATACTTTCAGGACTTTTCCCTTCTGCAATTTCTATATGCAGTGAAATAAATCGATGTGCTCCATAACTATGGACAACAATATCATGCACATTGTAAACTTCTGGAACCTGCAGAGCAAAATCTCTAATTATTTTCATGGTATTTGCATCTACTGGTTTTCCCAGCAGGTCATCAATTGCCGATCGTGCAATGGTATAAGCCGATTGAATCATCATTACTGCAACCCCCAAGCCCATTATGCCATCTGCTTTAGGATACCCCAACCAAACACCGCCAAATGCTGAAAGAACCAACATGGATGACCACATATCACTGCGATGGTGAATGGCATCTGCAATGAGAGTGCTGGAATTAATTCTTTCCCCTAGATTATAACTCAGTTGCGCCAACCCTTCTTTTATTATAATGGTAATTAAAACCACCAAAATAACAACCCAATTTATTTCTATTTGAGTTGGATTCATAAATCTGTTGATGCTGGTTTTAATAAATTCAATCCCTGTAAATCCAACTAAAATGGAGATTGTAAGTGCAGCAATGGTTTCTGCCCGTCCATGACCAAAGGGATGTTCTTTGTCTGCTGGTTTGGATGCCATCTTAAAACCAAAAACTACCACCCCGCTGCTGGCCATATCGGATAGGGTATGAAAAGCGTCAGCAATAAGTGCAATACTATTAGAAATGAACCCAAAAACTAACTTTAATACAAAAAGGACCAAATTAGCAAAGATGGAAATCCATCCCTGAGAAATACCAATATTACCCCGGAATTTTGGTAACCCTGGATCTTCACCAACAGGCACCTGTTTACGAATGATATATTCGGCCAATGCTGTCATTTTAGAATTCCACAATCTCCTTAAGGGCATTCTCAATCCAGGAAGTTTGAACCAATAATTCATTTTCTAATACTGCGGCATAGGCAATGGGAGCATCTTTTGATGCCACTCGTTTTATGGGCGCATCCAGATATGTAAACCCCTCATCACTAATTTGTGCAGCAATTTCAGCACCAAATCCATTGTTGAGATTGTCTTCATGAGCTACTATTGCACGATTGGTATTTTGTAGGGATGATAAAATGGTTTCCATATCCAGGGGATTTAAAGTGCGAAGATCAATTATTTCTACGGACAATCCCGTATTTCTGGCAGCCTCAATGGATTTTTGCACCAATGCTCCCCAGGTAATAATTGTGACATCATTTCCTTCTTGAACGATACGGGCTTTGCCAAAGGGAAGGAGATAATTTTCGTCCGGTTCAGGAGATGCAGCAAATCCCTGGCGATAGAGCCCTTTATGCTCCATAAACATGACGGGATCATCCATGCGGCAAGCCATTTTTAACAGGCCTTTTGCGTCAGACGCATTGGACGGATAGGCAATGTAAATTCCCGGTAAATGAGTGAAAAAACCGTCAATACTCTGGCTATGGCAGAGTGAACCATGAATATATCCTCCAACAGGAACACGCATGACCATAGGACAACTCCATTTACCATTGGAGCGATAGCGCATGGTGGCAACTTCATTTCGAATCTGCATCATGCTGTACCAGATATAATCTCCAAATTGTATTTCTACCACTGGCTTATATCCCAATGTTGCCAACCCGATGGCGGTACCAATAATAGATGATTCTGCCAAAGGAGAGTTAAAAACTCTATCCTCACCATACTTATCTGTCAATCCACGAGTGGCAGTAAATACGCCTCCTTTTCCACCAGCCACATCCTGACCATACACCATCATTTTTGCATTATGGGTGAGTTCTTCATCTAAGGCATGGTTAATGGCGTCTACCAGTACAATTTTCTCACCTCCAGTGGGATTTGGCCCAGGATCATTTTGCCAATCTGCATCAAAATATACATTTTTCTGTCCATCACCAGAAATGGGATCAGCCTGAACTTCAGCCCATTCTGCATCTTCATCAACTTGGGATTTCACCATATCCCGTATTTTATCAAAATCTTCCTGCTTGGCAATGCCTTCATTAATACAAGTGTTTGCAAACGTAAGTAAGGGATCTCGTTTTCGGTCTGACTCTAAATCTTTTTCCGGTCTATATTTTCGTTGATCATCAGAAGAAGAATGCGGTAATAATCGAACTACATCAGATTGAATTAGGGATGGTCCTTTTCCTTTTCGGGCTCGTTCTACGGCTTTCTTAAAGGCCAAATGGGTTTCGAAGAAATCCGTTCCATCCACGTTAAATCGGGCTAAGTTATCATAACCTGCAGAAATTTTATATACCGACGCACCGGCAGTCTGATCTTCGATGGGAACAGATATAGCATAGCCATTATTTTCAATATGAAATACAACGGGAGACTTATCTCTGCTGGCCCAATTGAGAGCTTCATGAAAATCTCCTTGACTGGATGTACCTTCTCCGGAGCTTACGTATGCTACACCATTTTCACCATTTTTCTGCAGAGCAAATCCTGCGCCTGTGGCTTGTAAAAACTGAGTGCCTGTGGGACTTGATTGACTCACAATTTTCAACTCTCTATGTCCATAATGTTGAGGCATTTGCCTCCCCCCTGAACTAGGGTCATCCTCCTTGGCCAGAAATGCTAAGAGATGATCACGGCTAGTCATACCCCATCCCAGACAAAAGGCTTGATCTCGATAATACGGATAGGCATAATCAAATCCTGGTTTGAGCGCCAATGCTGCAGCCATTCCAGCCGCCTCATGCCCGGAGCATCCAATGTGAAAAAAACCCTTACCCTGTTTTAGAAGGATGAGCTGCTTATCATCCAAATAACGGGAAATAGCCATATTTTGATAAATTTCTAATAACTGCTTTTTGGTAAATCCTTTAAACTTCATTGGTATTCTTTGAGAGATAATTATTAAATAAATTCATAATTTCTGTTTGTATATCAATACTGGAAAAATGGATATCTAATTCCTGCAAGGAAGTAACCCCATATTCGAAAATACCACAGGGAATCATTCCATCGAAATAGGTCATATCAGGATTTAGATTAAATGCAAACCCGTGCATGGTGACCCATCTTGAAAGCCGTACTCCCATGGCACAAATTTTATCATCCCCCACCCAAACACCTGTGAGCCCTTCCTTTCGCCCAGATTCAATCCCATAAGATTGCAGGCAGTCTATCACTATATTTTCCAACATTCGCATATACCAGGAAACGGACATTTTATAATCATGCAAATCAATAATGGGATAACAGACCAATTGTCCAGGGCCATGATAGGTCACTTCACCCCCTCTGTCAATCTGCACAACTTCTGCGTTTTTTGGTTTAGAATTTAATAGATTATTGGTGTCAGCATTTTTCCCAAAAGTATATACATGCTCATGCTCAACCAATAATATAACATCCGAGATTTCTCCAGACACCCGTTTGGCATGAAGCTGTTTTTGGAGTTCCCAAACAGGCTGGTAGGACTGTCTTCCCAACCAGAAATATTGAATTTCATCAGTACCAGAAATATTTTCCCAAATGGAATCTGTTGAATCTAATTCAATCAATTTTGGTGCTATTTCTACTAATGGTAACGTGTTCATTTTAATTCCCAAATCAATCAAATATGAATTGCTTCTTCCAAAGCATCCGCTGTGGCTTCCATGATTGCCTCTGACAGGGTTGGATGGGGATGGATGGTTTTCAATACTTCCCGGTGGGTAGTTTCCAAATTACGTGCAATAACCGCTTCAGCGATAAGATTGGTGGCTTCGGCCCCAAGGATATGGCAGCCTAACATTTCTCCATATTTGGCATCATAAACTACTTTTACAAATCCATCCGTATCTCCTACTGCCATGGACTTGCCCAATCCTCTAAAGGGAAAACTACCAATTTTAACTTCATAACCCTTTTCTTTGGCTGCTTTTTCGGTGAGTCCCACTGATGCCACTTCAGGATGACAATAGGTACAACCGGGGATATTATCATACTTCATGGGATCAGGATTTAGTCCTGCTAAATGTTCAACAGCAGTTATGCCCTCTGCAGAAGCTACATGTGCCAACCAAGGGGGGCCTGCCACATCGCCAATGGCATATACGTTGGAAAGACTTGTTTCCATATATTCATTTACTTTTATCCAGCCCTCTTCAACTGTGATATTGCAATTTGCAAGTCCTAGATTTTCAATATTCCCTTGCACACCAACAGCAATGAGCGCTTTGTCTGCCTCTATAATTTCACCGCTCTTTAGATGTACTTTCACCTTCGATTTATTTTTTTCAATTTTTTCAACCATGGTATTAGTAAAAATATTCATTTTACGTTTCTTAAACAGCTTTTCCAGTTCAGTGGATATATCTTCATCTTCCACTGGTAATATATTGGGCAGTGCTTCAATGATCGTAACCTCTGTACCAAAGGTTTGGTAAAAATGGGCAAATTCTACACCAATGGCACCGGCGCCAATTATAACCAAAGACTTGGGTTGGTTTTCCGGTATCATTGCCTCCTTATAGGTAATTATTTGCTTGCCATCAGGCTCCATCCCCGGAAAATATTTGGCTCGGGCACCCGTTGCAATTATAATTTTTTCAGCTTTCAGTTGGGTTTTCTTTCCATCAGCATCTGTAGTTTCAATGGTAGTACCATCTAAGAGCTTACCAAAAGCTGGAATATAATCAATCTTGTTCTTCTTCATGAGAAATTCAATTCCCTTGGAAAGCCGTTTAGCCACATCCCGGGAACGTTTTATCATTTTGCCCCAATTCACAGTAACCTCTCCAACCTCAATACCATACTTTTTAGCATTTTTTACTAAATCAAAAACTTCGGCATTTTTCAACAACGCCTTAGTAGGGATGCAACCCCAATTCAGGCAAATTCCGCCTAAATGGTTGGCTTCTACAATTGCCACCTTCTTTCCCACTTGAGCCGCTCTTATGGCAGCTACATATCCACCAGGGCCACCGCCTAATACCACAACATTATATTTCATTATACTTTTTTACGTTTCATTTTTTTAATGCCACTATTTTTAGAAACTCATCTCTGGTTTTGGAGTCTTTTCTAAATTGTCCAATCATTGAAGATGTGGTAGCATAAGAATTTTGTTTTTCTACGCCTCTCATTTGCATACACATATGCTCACCTTCTAATACCACCGCAACCCCCTTAGGTGATAAGACATCATTAATAGTTTCAGCAATTTGATGGGTCATTCGTTCCTGAACCTGTAGCCGACGCCCATACATTTCAATAATACGGGGGATTTTTGAAAGTCCGATAATCTTTCCATCTGGAATATATGCCACATGGGCTTTCCCAAAAAATGGGAGTAAATGGTGTTCACATAAACTGAAAAAATCAACATCTTTCACCGTAACCATTTCATCATATTCTTCTGTAAAAACAGCATCATTAATTACGGTGCTTAATTCTTGTTTATAACCTTTTGCTAAGAATTCCCATGCTTTTGCAACACGTTCTGGAGTTTTGACTAATCCTTCTCTATTGGGATCTTCCCCAATTTCAATGAGTAATTTATTAATCAGTATTTCAATTTTCGATACATTCTTTTCAGTCATTATTTAGGTCCAAAATAAATGGTTGATATAGCGGGTGTTTCCTGAAGTTTTATTGAATAGAGTTTGGCAGGAGATGGGATATTATTCACCAATTTTTCCCAGATATACACTACCATATTCTCTGTTGATGGCTGTCTATTTTTAAAGTAGTCAATATCCTTTTCTATTTGGCTGTGGTCAATTTCTGAAAGCACTAACTCTTGAACAATTTTATTTAAGGTATGCAAATTAACAATAAATCCTGAATCTTCATTAATTTTCCCGGAAATGGTGATATCCAAATCATAATTATGACCATGTAAATATATATCATCGCCGAAAATTTCAAAGTTTTCTTTTTCTGACCACTGCTCATTCCAATATCGATGCGCGGCACAGAATTTATATTGTTTAGTAATGTATGGCATTTTGCTCTTTTATGATAGAAATGTTGATTAATTTATTGTATCCTGCAAATATTTTCAGAATACAAAATTTACAGGTTCTATATGAATTTAGCCAATGAGAGTTTGTGGAAGTTTACTTAAAATAATAGCCCATTATTGCCCAGCCAAGGAATATGCCAACAACCCCCATTATACCCACAATATTATCTGGAGATGGAGGTTTCAATCCAAAAATTGCAAAAATAGCTCCGATAATTACTCCTAATCCACAAGACTGTAATGCAAGGTAAAACTCGGTTTTATTAAAAAATTGATCCATATTAAGTCTCTCCTAATTTTGATGGACACAAATTGGAAATCACACATTTATTACATTTTGGTCTATTGGCAATGCAAACTGCCCGGCCATGGTCAATGAGCAGATGTGCGAAGAGTGTCCAATCATTTTTATTTATTATTTTTGATAATTCAGTTTCTATTTTAACTGCATTTTTTGTTTTTAAAAATTTTAATAGATTCGTTATTCGAGTAACGTGGGTATCTACAACAATAGAAGGAATTCCTTGAATATTTCCCAGTACAACATTAGCAGTTTTTCGCCCTACACCGGGCAGCTTCACCATTTCATTCAACGTGTTAGGTAAACTACCGCCATATTCATTTACAACTGATTCAGCCATTGCCTTAATTGACTTAGCTTTGTTATTGTAAAACCCTGTACTATAAATCTCCTTTTTTATCGTTCCAATAGGAAGCATTACAAAATCTTGAGGAGTTGGATAGTTAGCAAATAATCTCTTTGTTACCTTATTCACTCTTTCATCTGTGCATTGTGCAGACAAGATTGTGGCAGTCAATAATTGGAAAGAGGACTCATATCTGAGAGAACATTTTGAATCAGGGTATTCTAACTTCAAATTTGTTACTATCTTTTCCATGCGAACTTTCTTTTTTATTAAAGATTCAACAGGCATTATTAATTTTATTCAATATTGAGTCTAAATTTTTTAATAATTTATTCCGTCGCAATACCATATCGCAACCTTGCTCTTTATAATATTTAGCCTGCCCTCCATCGATATTTTTATTATATCCAATGATAAAAATGGCATTGTTATTTCTCAATTCTTGAAGCTGCTTTAATTCGTCATCTTTTAATTTACCCAATTCAATGATTATAACCATATTAGTATTTGAATCAGGCAATTCTTGCCAATTTTCACAAAATATCAATTGATAAGAATAGGTTGTGGAAAGCTTCGCAAGGCGCGCACTCATTTGCCAATCATCCATCCAGGCTATAACAGTCATATTATTCATGTATTGCTTATTGTTTGATAATTTTAGTTAAACTTCCTCATTACTTCATCAACGACATCATAATACTTCTCACTCTTTATTATTCGAACTGCAATAGTTTTTGGGTCATGGTATAACCACAACCACCAATTATTTTCCGCTGCTTCTTTAAGAAATTTTGTTTTTTCTTCCAATGTTAATACTGCATTTAAATCATAACCCATTATCCATGGGAGCTTTAAATGAGATCGAAGGGGAATTAAATCGGAACAAAATATAAGTGTGTCTCCCTCACTCTCTACCTTTATGAGTTGCTGTCCAAAAGTATGACCATTTACTGATATTGTTGATATTCCATCCATTATAATTGAATTTTCAGCAACCAGTTCTAATTTCCCTGCTTTGTAAAGTGGAGCATAATTAATATCCAGATAACTAGCACTATCTCTTGGGTTTGGGTTCATCCCTGCATTCCAGTTGGCATTTGAAACATAATAGACTGCATTTGGAAATGCTGGAATTAAATTATTTTTCTCATCTAGAATTGTTGCTCCGCCAGCGTGGTCAAAATGAAGATGCGTAAGAATCATGTGCGTAATATCTTCCATTTTGTAACCTATTTCACCTAATCTTTCCTTTAGAGGATGCTCGGGTTGTATAACATGAAACATCTTTGCAAACTTTGATGTAAGTTTGTCTCCCATACCTGATTCAATAAGCACTCTATTTTCACCATCATCCAACAAAAGACAGCGTAGTGACAGGTCAATACGGTTAAGCTCATCTGCAGGATTGCTTTTCTCCCAAAGTACTCTGGGAACCGACCCCATCATCGCACCGCCATCCAGGCGAAAATCTCCAGTTTCTAATGCGAATATTTTCCATTTTCCAATTTGGTTCAGCATGCGGTTTTTACTTGAGAATTTATTACTTTTTCCATAAACCAATCATTTTCCGTACTTGAATATCTAATTGCGGACCTCACCGCATCCAATAGTAGTATTAATTCATAATTTAACTCTTCTATTGGCAAGGAAGATAAAAATGTCCACACCCCCAACTCTCCTTTCTCATGAATTAATTCAACTAATTTTAGAGAAATAAAAGTATGACAATCTTCTGATATTTCTAATTTTGCAGCATTCACCAATACCTTTAGCGAAGGGAAAATCGAATCTGACCGTAGCATTTTCGTATTGAGAATTTGCTGCTTATAACATATCAATTCAAAATGATTAGTTTTCTCATTTCCGTTTACACCCATTAGACAAGAAACACCTAAATCCAGAAGAGATAATTGGTTTTCATTTTCCATATTCCTAATCGATTTATATACATACCAACAAAATAAGAATTGAAAAGGAGATTTTACGCTGGCAAGCTCCATTAAATATTCTGCAATATATTCTGCACTTGCCACTTTTTTTAAATAATAGAGATATTTTAGAGCTTCTGGTTTTTGATTTGAATTGACCAATTCTCCTAATTTTGAAATGTCAATAACTTCAGGACTCTCAAGCTCTTTTTCTCCGTAAGCTTCATCTTTCTTTAGAGAAAATTCCTTCACATACCCTTCAAGCCATTTCAATAAGTTTTTAGGGGGATCTTCTGGCTTTATTCCAATTAATGATTTTCCAGCTTGGACGATGGGGAGAAGATGGTTTTGGGTATAAGAAACCTGTGAAGCAAAATTGAACAGTGTATCCAAATGAAGTTTTAGTTCATCGATATTGGAAGGAGTTTCAGCCACCGTAAGTCCAACCAGTTTTCCTTAATTCAAGAGGATTTGAATCATTATTAATTTTCGCATCAACTACCTCTGCTAAAAAAAGTGGATGATCCCCATTCTCTAAAATTTCAACTACTTTACACTGAATGTAGGCAGGGATATCTTTAAGTAAAGGCAAATTACTTTCTAGACTAAATTCCTGCCCATTCAATTTCTCGTTTTCAAAGATGGTAGGTTTAAAAAAAGTTGACGCCAATTCTTTTTGGGTATCTCCTAATAGATGAAGAATAAACTCTCCCCTCTTTTTCACAATTTCATAAGAAGCACTATCCCGTTTAATACAGACTGAAATCATTGGTGGTTCAAATGATGCCTGACTTACCCAGGTAACAGTTGAGACACAGTACTCACCTTCACTCAATGAGGAGAGTATATATACGCCATATGAAAACATCCGCAAAGATTGTTTTCTATATTTTTCATTCATAATATATTCCTGTATATTTTATTGCCTTAATTAGGACACCAAATTTACTCTTTATATTTCAAGCCTGAAAAATGATTTCGTTCAATTAACAAATGAATATGTAAATTGATACGTGCAACCCTTTCACAGATTGATATCATAATATGCCCCAAATTGGATTACATGCCGCCTTTGGAAACCAATTACTTCGAATTATTCCTTATAAAACAAGACTCTATCCAGCAATAATTTTTGGTGCAATTTTACCTGATATGGATGTAATTGCTGTTGCTATCGGTTCACTTTTTTACCAGATTCATCATTCAGAACAATTATTTCACCGGACCTTTTCTCACAGTTTTTTTACCTTAATTTTAATTTATCTCCTTTTTGCAATTTTTGCAGAATGGAAGAAAAATCCTACCCTGAGATATGTAGGAAAGGGAATAGTATTAGGAATGCTAACCCATATAGTTTTGGATACCTTTTTCTGGTTTCGAGGAATACACTTCCTTTGGCCTCTGCCAATTGAACCCTTTAATATGTGGAAATTTTGGGTACTGCCTGATTGGATCTACAGAAGTATGCTTGTATTAGAATTCTTCTTTTTCAGATGGTATGCATGGTTTTTAATACAAAGACATATTCAAACTCCAAATCGTTTATCATGGATCCTTACATATTTAAATAAATGGAAAATGATTGAGTCTGGCTTATTTGTTCTCTTTATAATTATTGGGTTTTGGAACCCTCATTTTTTCAAAATTATGTTCGGAGTCGCCTATATTCCCTCACTTACAATGGCGCTTTGGGGAACTTTTATGAGCCGGGATGCATTGGAATATAAATCTATAGCTACTTAGTTGATTGATGGCTAAAAAATAACCTAAATTAGAGCATGCGATTCACACTTCCCATTTTTCTTTTTGCCACATTAATTTTCGGAAACCAAATAATCACTAACCACAAAACAGGAGAAGAAATATCGCTATATAATAAATCCTGGGCAGTAATTATTGGTATTGATGATTATGAGAATGAAAAACCCTTAAGCTATTGCGTAGCAGATGCGAACAGCATACAATCTATCCTGATTAATAACTTTGATTTTAATCCTGACCATATAACAACGCTAACAAATCAAGAGGCCTCCCTGCAGGGGATACGAAATGCATTTAATAGAATTATAAAAGAAGCTGGAAA
>CAJWYZ010000030.1 GCA_913049525.1 uncultured Fidelibacterota bacterium
CCCATAAATCTGGTGTCAGTGCTCATGATTATCAGCGAAAAACTCTAGATTATTTTTGGAATCATCACGGATATGCCGGCATTGACGGCAATGGCAAGCGGACCATTTCAGTAGTGAATTATACCAATGTGGCAGGGGGGCTTGACCAGCGCAATGCCTTTTATAATGCAGCTCTCGATGCTCTTACCTACGGCCTTGGTGGAAACGGCTATCGTCCTTTCTGTGCTGCCCAGGATATTGTCACCCATGAGTTTGCTCA
This sequence comes from uncultured Fidelibacterota bacterium, assembly GCA_913049525.1. GTDB lineage: Bacteria > Fidelibacterota > Marinisomatia > SCGC-AAA003-L08 > D37C17 > D37C17. The sequence continues at coordinate 260 of CAJWYZ010000030.1, forward strand.
TGGATTTACTGCCCATACTTCAGGGCTTATTTACCGCAACCAGGCAGGAGCTATTAATGAATCTATGTCTGATGTTTTCGGATATCTGGTTGAAGCAGAATATCAGGACGGCGGTGACTGGACTCAAGGCGAAGATGTTCATTACAGCGGCGCATCGCGGAGTTTTATTAATCCGCCTGATTATAATCAGCCAGATCATGTGGGCCACCCTTATTTTGTAGAGTATAATCCCAATCCGCAGTGGAGTAACGACTTTGGCGGCGTTCATTATAACAGCGGCATTACCAATAAAATTATGTACCTGGTAATTGCCGGGGATACTCATTATGACATAGAAGTTCCCCCTTTTGAGGAAGATTTAAATATATCTCGCGGAGTGGCGGCTAATATATGGTTTGCCTGGAGCAGTTATTACTTGGATCCTGAAGATAATTTTGAGATAGGCCGGGAGAAAATGCTTCAGGCCTGCAATGATCTGTATCCAAATAATTTCAACTATTATCAAACTATTGCCAGCGCCTGGGCTTCAACAGGTATTGGCAGTGAAATTGTGTCTATTCCCGGTGATGTAAATGAGGATCAGTCTATAAACATCCTAGATATTGTGGCCCTTGCCAATATTATTCTAAATGGGAACCCTGATGAAACACAGCTTTATCTGGGAGATCTAAATTCTGACGGCAGTATTAATATTTTAGATATTATAGAACTGGTGAATCTTATTTTAGGATCATAGTTCACCAAAAATAAGATAAGAGCTGGATTATTATTTGTATGTTACAATAATTTAATGTATACAATCAACCTTTTCATTCCATTTTTGCCCTTTTCCCTCTTTTCTGGAGAAAAAATCCGCTTGGAGCGACTGGCCTCTATGATGCGCACAAAAGGCAGTGTTCTGTACGGGGGTTTAGGAGGTAAAAGGTAATTGGCTGATACATCGTATAATTTCGACGGTAATTTCAGCCTGCGCCCTGTTCAGGATGATGATTATGGGGCATTGGCAGTATTAAAAAGCCTTCTTTATCCTCAGCATCCATCGTCTGTAAAGTCTATGAGGCATGGAGATGAAACCCGGGATAAAAAAATTCTCCATCAACAATGGGTCTGGAAAAAGGATTCGTCCATTCTGTGTTCTGCTTTATATACTCAGTGGGAAGAAATCTATCATCCTCAAAAATTTGTTATTAAAATTTATGTTCATCCCAAACAGCAGGGTGGGGGGTTTGGTACAATATGCTATGATTTTTTAATAGATAAGCTTAAACCATTCGACCCATTAAAAATTACGACTCAAATTCATGAACCTCATCAACAATCTATTCGCTTCTTTGAAAAGAGAGGTTTCAAACATGCTGCAACAGAAAAAGAATCCAGCCTGGATTTAACTGCTTATAATCCTGCAAAGTATGAAGACGAAATTACTCAAATTGATCAGCATGGCTTCCGAATAATTACATATTCGGATTTTCGCAAAGAAGATAAAAAGGCTGACTATAAAGTTTGGGAATTTGAGCGGGAAGTGTCTCCTGATATGCCCTGGCCAGATCCTATTGAGGTTCCGGAGTATGATATTTATTCTAAACAGATTCTCCATCATCCAAAGTTTAATTCGGATGCATGGTTTTTAGTGGTGGATGGAGACCATATTGCAGGTTTAAACAATTTGTGGAAGAGTGAAATTCCAAAAGGTATCAATAATGGTTTAACAGGTGTACGAAGAGAGTATCGCCGGAAAGGAATTGCCACTGCCTTAAAATATAACAGCCTTACCTGGGCGAAAAACCAAGGATATGATTGGATCCGCACTGATAATGCCGATACAAATGAAGGCATGCTCAGCATTAATATTCGTGCCGGGTTCAAATTTATGCCCGCCTGGCTAGTATATGAAAAAGTGTTGAGGGAAGAACAATGAGTTTATCCCACACTACATTTTCTGGCAATACCTATGAGCAGGGTTTGGCTCATGGTGAAATATTAAAGGAATCCATCATAAACAATATAGAAATTTATGTGAATCGTTTCGAAAATGAGGCTGGTGTTGATAAAAATGAGCTCCTTGAGAATTCTGGTATTTATCTAAATATTCTCAGGGAACAAAGCCCGGAATATGTAAACGGCATGAATGGCATTGCTGAAAGTTCAGGCTTAGGGCTCCTTGAAATTGCCATGCTGAACCTGCGCTATGAACTGCTTTATCATGCTCTGGGAAGAAAACTGCAATATGATGCGGTTGATGGCTGTACCTCTTTTGCCATCCTCCAGGAAGAAGTAGAAAACAATCATCTGCTCATGGGACAAAATTGGGACTGGATACCAGATGTGGAGTGTGTTCTAACAACCAGCATTGATACTGATGGAATGAGGCGTATGGCTTTTACTGAGGCTGGAATTTTTGGCGGGAAACCCGGAATGAATTCTGAAGGTGTGGGATTGACAGTAAATGGAATGTATTCAACTGTTGATGACTGGGCACGCTTTCAAAAACCCTTTCATCTACGCTGTTATGAAGTGCTTCGCTCTACAAATATGGAGGAAGCATTACATGCTCTGGCGGGAACCCCCCGCTCCTGTACTGCAAATTTTATTCTAGGACATGCACCTTCTCGGGCAGTAGATATTGAATTGGCTCCAGATAGTCTGCGCCTGATTGATCCAACAGATGGGGTGCTGGCTCACGCCAATCACATGGTAGACCCTAAAGAGGTGGGTGTTGAAGAGCCTGAAAATCCTCGAAGACATTTAACAGAGTTTCGCCATCACCGAATTGAAACTCTATTAAACGAACAGAAACCAATAAATGTAAAAGGGATACAGGAAATCCTTAAAGACCATAAGCATCAACCACAATCTCTCTGCCGTCACCGAGATGATTCTCTACCGGAATCTCAGCATACCATCACCAAAACCGCTATGATTATGGATTTAGAAGAGAAAAAAATGTGGGTTACAGATGGCCAGCCCTGTAAGGCTGAGTTTGAGGAATATTCGTTAAATTAGTTTTTGTCGGGTAATAAGTTGGGCTTCTTAGATAAAAAATGCCACGTAATCAGCGTATCCATCGGCTCTATACTAGACTCAAATATTTCTAATAAATTCCCCTTCTCATCTAAAAGATATTTATTGAAATTCCAGGACGGCTCTTCATTATTCCAACCGTTCATTGTGCTGTCTGACAGCCAGGTGTATAAGGGGTGTTGTTTTCTGCCCTTTACATGAATTTTTGCAAACATGGGAAAGGTTACTCCATAGGTTCGTTGACAGAAGGTTTTAATTTCATCATTGTTCCCTGGCTCCTGCCACAAAAAATCGTTAGATGGAAAGCCGAGAACCACCAGCCTGTCATCATAGGTTTCATATAAGTTTTGCAAACCTTCATACTGGGATGTGTACCCGCATCGTGATGCCACATTTACAACCAGTATTTTTTTGTCTTTAAAGGTATTCATGCTGATAGGTTCACCGTTTATATTGTCAGCGCTTAAGGCATAGAATGAATTTTTATTATCCGATATTTCTTCAGCACAACTCAAATTAAATTCGGTGAAGATGCCTATTCCTGTGATTATTAAAATAAGTTTGGTCAAATGTTTTGTCATTATAAGATTGTAATTAAATTGTATTTCGATTGTGAAATGTAAAAGTAAATTATCAAACCAATTTAATGATTTAATATCAGCTTTTATATTATGTAAAATCCTTTCATAAACCAAACAGTGGAAGAAGCTCTTATGGTGGTTTATTGTTAGATTCATAAATCAAGAATCAAAAATATGAAAAAAAATGATCTTAGCCTCTGGCTCATTGAGCTGCCCCGTTTAGCTTTGGGGGTTTTTATTGTTTTAAATATTATTGCCATACTTAGCTATCCTGGTGGAACCTACATTGATCATACGACAATTGGATACTCTTTTACGCGGAATTTTCTCAGTGATTTGGGGCGAACATTTAGTTTTTCAGAGGAAGTTAATTTTCTATCTGCTCAACTTTTTAATATGTCACTTATTTGGGCTGGGGTGATTTTTGCCGGTTTCTACCTTCATGTGCGCAGGGTATTTTCTGCAGATAATCTACGAACTCTGGCTCTTATTGGCAGTTTTTTTGGGGTGCTGGGTGGGTTTTCGCTGGTAGGAGTGGGGCTTACGCCTGCAGATATTTACCTTGATTTACATATTATTTGTGCAACCTGGCTTTTTCGCTTCTTTTTCGTGGCATCTCTTTGTTATTCAATGGTGATTTTTCGCCATTCTAAATTTGAAAATAAATACGCAATGGGGTACCTTATTTTTACCTTTTCAATTTTACTTTATATTATTACTTCTGAACTCGGTCCTGACCCTAAAGTTAATCAATTCGCCCTCACTGTTCAGGTAGTATCACAGAAAATGATACTTTTTATTCTCATGGCTGCCATTTATATCCAAACAATTGGTCTGAAAAAACTAAGCGACTAATGGCTTCATACAAAATTTTGGATGGTGCCATGGGCTCAGAGCTTATTAAAAATGGCTTACGCCTGCCAAATCATATATGGTCAGCAGATGCCAATATACAGCATCCAAAGCTGGTTCAGAAAATCCACAGACAATATGTGGATGCTGGTGCTGATTATATAATAACAAATACATTCCGGACTTCGCCGAGGGCATACCAGAAAATAGGGCTTAACAGAACTAAAGCCTGTCAGATGGCAGAAAAATCACTTATGCAGGCCGTAGAACATGCAAAAAATGCTGCCGATGCAGACACAAAGATTATGGGCTCCATTGCACCCCTGGAAGACTGCTACAAACCCGAGCTGTTTCCCGGCAGTGATTCTGCACTATCAGAGTTTTCACAGCTGGGCTATTGGATGGCTGAAACAGAAGTAGATATTCTAATACTGGAAACCATGAACTCCATGGAAGAAACAGGGGCGGGGCTGTGTGCCTTGAAAGATATTGATTTACCTATATGGGTCAGTTTTGTACTGAAAGATGAAAACCATCTTTTGTCTGGAGACCGCCTTGCTGATGCCCTTAATATGCTAAATAACTTCCAGATTGAAATGGTGCTTTTAAACTGTAGCCCCCTTGGCCGTACAAAAAGAGCTGTGGATAATATTGTGGATAACTGGAGTAATAACTGGGGCATTTATCCCAATTTGGGGCGGGGTGAACCGTCGCCAGATGGATGCATAGCAGAATATGAGCCAATGGAGAAATATCTGTCTGTGGTTGAATATGCCCTTAACAGTGGGGCATCAGTAGTTGGTGGCTGCTGCGGCTCTTCTTATGAACATATTGCTGAAATAAAGAAGTTAAGATATAATTTTGCAGAATAACTTAAGCCTCCCATACCCGTTTTGATAATCAAAGATGTATTAAAAATTTCGCTGGGTATTTTGCTTGTCATCATTGGTTTACTGGGTGGGCTGATACCCATATTCCAGGGGTGGATGTTCGGCTTGCCTGGGCTCATGATTCTGGCAAACTACTTTCCCCCAGCTAAGCGCCTCCTCAATTGGGCAAAGAAGAAGGCTGGGCTGAATAAAAATGATGGCATTAATTAGTTTTTTTGGCTAGTAACTGTAACATTTTTTTCTCTTCCTGCCAAAGAGAGACGCTTTAAAGTCTATAATTCAATATTGACTATTCATGATTTTTTGCTAAATTGACCCCCCCCTTGCGGATATTATTCCAATAGTTATATTAAAAATGGCTGATTTCATACATCTACATAATCATTCTGATTTTTCACTGCAGGACGGTGCCCAGTCGGTAGAAATGCTCTGTAACCGCTGTGATGACCTGAATATGGATAGTATTGCCCTCACAGAGCACGGAAATCTCTTTTCAATGATACCATTCTACAAAGAAGCCCGAAAACGCGGTTTAAAGCCTATTTTGGGCTGTGAAATGTATATTTCAGTGGGTGATCACACTGAGAAAAAGCAGATCACTACCTCAACAGGCAAAAAATGGGGTTATAATCATCTGGTTCTCCTCGTACAAAATAATATAGGCTATAAAAACCTCCTGAAACTGGTGACAATCGGTTACCTGGAAGGCTTCTATTACCGGCCTCGGGTAGATAAAACGCTACTTAGAGAATATAATGAGGGGCTTATCTGTACTTCTGCCTGCCTGGCGGGAGAGATTAATCAGTATGCAGCGCAAAATGATTATGAGGGTGCAAAAAAAGCTGCCCTTGAATATATGGAAATTTTCCCTAGGCGGTTTTACCTAGAAATGCAGAACCATAATCTGCCCGAAGAGCTTGCTACCCATTCAATTATAAAAAAACTCTCTAGTGAGCTGGATATTCCCATTGTTGCAACCAACGACTGCCACTATGCCCTCAAGGAACACTGGGAGGCACATGATGTGCTCTTCTGCCTGGGAACAGATAAAAACCGGGATGATCCTAACCGCATCCGATATGAACCTCAGCAGTTTTATATCAAGTCTGCAGATGAAATGTTTGATCTTTTCAAGGATACGCCCCAAGCCCTTGAAAATACATTAAAGATTGCCGAAAGCTGTGATCTCGAGATCCCCATGGGTGAGTACCACCTCCCCACCTTCCCTATTCCAGGAGAAAACGGATCTGGGGATGGGGATGGTTTTTTACGCAGCCTCTGTTTAACCGGCCTACAGGATCGTTATGGTGAAATAACGCCTGAAATCCAAAAACGACTTGATTTTGAGCTGGATGTTATTAAAAAAATGGGTTTTGCAGGATATTTTCTCATCACGCAGGATTTTGTAAAATATGCCAGAGACAGCCATATTCCAGTTGGGCCGGGTCGCGGAAGTGCTGCGGGGTCTATTGTGGCCTATGCTACGGGCATTACAGATGTTGACCCTATTAAATATAACCTTCTGTTTGAAAGATTTCTAAACCCTGAACGAATCAGTATGCCAGATATTGATATTGATTTCTGTATTGAGGGGCGAGAAAAAGTTATCAGCTATATAAAGGGGCGTTATGGGCATGACTCTGTGGCCCAGATTATCACTTTTGGAACTATGAAGGCAAAATCTGTACTGCGGGATGTTGGTCGTGTTTTGGGAATGAGTTATGGAGATGTGGATCGTATTGCCAAGATGGTTCCAAATGAACTCAAAATCACTCTTGAAAAAGCAGAAAAAATGAATCCCGACCTCAAGAAAATTCCTTCTATTGATGAAACCCATAAAGAGCTTATTGATTTTTCAAAAGTTCTGGAAGGAATGCATCGTCATGCCTCCACCCATGCAGCAGGGGTGGTTATTGCACCAGGGCCGTTAACTGATTATGTCCCTTTATTTAAAAGCCCCAGCACAGGGGACATTACCACCCAGATAGAGATGGGCGCCCTGGAAGATTTGGGTCTTCTGAAAATGGACTTTCTCGGGCTGAGAAATCTCACGGTTATCAATAAAGCTGTGCTCATGATAGAGAAAAATCATGGTGAAAAAGTTGATATTTCTAAAATTGATTTGGAAGATGAAAAGGTGTTTGCCCTCTTCGCTAAAGCCCGAACAACAGGAATATTTCAGTTTGAGTCTGATGGAATGCGGGAACATCTCAATCAGTTAAAGCCAACCTGTATTGGCGACCTAATTGCCATGAACGCCCTTTATCGCCCGGGACCTATGGCAAATATCCCGGAATTTATTGCCCGAAAAAACGGTTTATCAAAAATTGATTACATACACCCTTCTCTTGAAACGGTATTAAAAGAGACTTATGGTATTATTGTATATCAAGAACAGGTAATGCAAATAAGTCAAATAATTGGTGGGTTTACCCTAGCCCAAGGGGACATGCTCCGCCGAGCTATGGGTAAGAAAAAAGCTGATATTATGGCGGCTTTTAAAGTGGATTTTGTAGATGGAGCTGTTAAAAAGGGAATTGATAAAACGCTGGCTGTTGAAATTTTTGACCTTCTTGAAAAATTTGCACAATACGGCTTTAATAAAAGTCATTCTACCGCCTATGCATTGGTAGCATATCAAACTGCATGGCTTAAGACTCATTATCCTGCTGAATTTATGGCTGCAAACCTATCTTCTGAAATGGGCGATACTGATAAAGTGGTGAAACTGTTGGATTCAGCAAAAAAGATGGGCATTGAAGTGCTTCCTCCTGATGTGAATACCTCATTTGAAGATTTCAGGGCATTAAATGATAGCTGTATTGCCTACGGCTTGTCTGCAATAAAAAATCATGGCGCTAAAGCTTCTGCGGCTATTTCTGAATATCGCCTGGCAAATGGTGAATTTCAAACCATTTTTGACATTACCAAAATTGAATCTAATGTTGTAAATCGTAAAGCGCTGGAAAGTTTGGTTCAGGCTGGGGCTTGTGATAATTTAGAGGGTCATCGTGCTCAGCAATTTGAAATTATTGATGATGCATTGCGCTGGGGTCAAAAAATGAGTGCAGAAGCTGCGTCTTCACAGGAGAGTTTATTTGGTGGAGATACTGCCGTTGCAGCTATTGCAGCGCCAGCTCTGCCGGATGTTGAAGAATGGACTGTTGAAGAATGTCTCCGCCGTGAAAAAGAAATAATAGGATTCTACCTATCTGGAGATCCTCTTGAAAAATATATGGATGATATTCACGAATTTTCAAATATTAACCTCGGGGATATTCCTGAAAAGAAGCCTGAAAATATCCGAATTGGCGGCATAATTAAAAATGTGAACACTCGTTATGATAAAAAAAATCGACCCTGGGCAATTGTTGAACTTGCTGGCTCTCCGGGAAAGGCAGATATTTTCGTTTTTAATGAGGTGTATGAAAAAACCAAGGAGCAACTAACTAATGATAACTGCATTTTTATAAAGGGATCGCCCTCTAAAAGGGATGATGAAAGTGACACGCTTAAAATGATTGCTAGTGATATCTTCCCCCTTGAACAGACACGGTTGAAGCTTAGTCATAATGTTAATATATTGTTTGATTCTAATCAAAATGATGGGATGCTTTTGGATCAATTAAGAGATTTGTCTAGCAAAAATAAAGGCCGCTGTGGACTCATTATTCACATGAGATCAGAAAATAGTGCCATTCAAAGAATCCGCGCCTCAAAAATTGGAGTAAATGCATCAAAAGATTTTGTTCATAATCTCCGGGAATTATTTGGCAAAAAACATGTTTGGATTAGTTGATTTTTATAATGGGAGGGCTAATTTAAAGTATTATTTCTCCTTTTCACATGAACTTGAGCATTTTTAATATCATTTGAAGGCAGTAATTCAACGAGTTAAATCTGCTTCCGTTTCAGTAGATGATAAAATAATTGGTGAAATTGCTGCTGGATTTCTCATTCTTTTAGGTGTTGAACAGAGCGATACTCAAGATGACCTGAATTATTTGGTGAAGAAAACAATTGGGTTGCGAATTTTTAAAGATGACAATAAAAATATGAATTTATCAATTCAGGATGTTGGTGGCAAAGCTCTGGTTGTGAGTCAATTTACACTTTGTGCCGATACCAGTAGGGGAAGACGGCCCAGTTTCATTAAAGCTGCAAATCCTGAAGAGGCTGACAGTATGTATCAACAATTTTGTGAACAGTTAAAGGTGAATAATATTCCCATTGAAAGGGGCAGGTTTGGAGCGATGATGGATGTGTCTTTAGTAAATGATGGCCCTGTAACCATTATTTTAGATAGCCGGGAGAAAAACTAAATTGTATCATTCGAGTCAATGCTGGTTTTGCTGTACATTTCCCAGACTCCAAACAGGAAAATTATGGAAAAGAAAATAAGAATAATTATGGCTAAGCCTGGGCTCGATGGGCACGACCGAGGCATTAAAATTTTGGCTCGTGCATATAGAGACGCCGGCATGGAGGTTATTTATTTAGGTTTACGACAAACCCCTGAAATGATTGTTAGTGCCGCTATTCAGGAAGATGCAGATGTTGTTGCGCTGTCCGTTTTAAGTGGTGCTCACATGACCATTTTTTCCAAAGTTAAAAAACTTATGGATGAAGAGGGCATTGAAAATGTACTTCTTACTGGCGGGGGTATTATTCCAAAAGAGGATATGCAAGCCCTTTCAAAATTAGGCGTTGGAAAAATGTTTGGCCCTGGAACAACTGTTGATTCCACTATTGAATATATTGAAAATTGGGTTAATGACAACCGCAATTAAACAATTAGACGATCTTCGCGCTAAAGCCTTAAAGGGTGGTGGTGCTGACCGCATTCAAAAGCAGCACGATAAAGGTAAGCTATCCGCACGTGAAAGGTTGGATGTCTTATTAGATAAGGGTAGTTTTACTGAATTGGATATGTTCGTTCAACATAGATCAAATGATTTTGGGATGGACAAAAATCGTATCCTCACTGATGGAGTGGTAACCGGATACGGCACTATTGACGGAAGGCAGGTCATGGTATTTTCCCAAGATTTTACGATATTTGGCGGATCCCTGTCTGAAGCATTTGCGGAGAAAATTTGCAAAGTTATGGATATGGCTCTTAAAATGGGTATACCCATAATTGGATTAAATGATTCCGGTGGTGCCCGAATTCAAGAAGGCGTGGTAAGTTTGGGTGGATATGCTGATATTTTCCTTAAAAACACACTAGCATCTGGAGTTGTGCCTCAAATATCCGCCATTCTCGGACCCTGTGCTGGAGGGGCTGTTTATTCGCCGGCAATTACCGATTTTGTATTTATGGCAAAAAATACCAGCCACATGTTTGTAACTGGACCCAATGTCGTTAAAACTGTCACCCATGAAGAGGTCAGTATGGAGAATTTAGGCGGCGCTGAAACCCATTCATCTAAATCTGGCGTTGCACATTTTGCTTTTGAAAACGAGGTGGAGGTGCTTCAAAATATTCGCAGACTTTTGTCTTACCTTCCCCTTAATAATTTGGATGAACCGCCTGTTTGTGAATATGTGGATTCCACCAGCAAATCTCTGAAGGAATTAGATAGCCTTGTG
>CAJWYZ010000031.1 GCA_913049525.1 uncultured Fidelibacterota bacterium
TAAAATATATTGGATCAAAATTTGGAGTTGAAGCTACTCAATTTTCAACTAATAGTGATGACGGATTACTTCTGAATATTCGCGGAATTCAACGACAATTAAATGTGAATTCAATTTTTAAAAATATCCTTTTCCCATTTAGATTTTTACAGTCTTATTCTCAATCATGGAAATTACTCCATAATTTTAAGCCCCATGTGGTAATTGGCACAGGTGGGTATTCATCTGGCTTACCACTTTTAGCTGCCATCCATAAGGGCATAAAAACAGTCATTCAGGAGCAAAATTCATTTCCGGGAATAACTACCCGGCATTTGGCTGCTCGAGTGGATGCTATCTGTACTGCCTATGATGATGCTGCAACTCATTTGAAAAAAAAAATCCAATTTTCACTGGAAATCCAGTGCGGAAGGATATTCAAATAATGGATAAATCTCAGGCAAAACAAAAATTTAGCTGTAATGCTTCCCAACCGGTATTAACCATTCTAGGTGGGAGCCAGGGATCGGTTCCTTTGAATCGTCATTTTCAAAATGAATGTAAAAAATATACTGAATCCGGAATTCAAATACTTTGGCAATGCGGTAAAAATGATTATGAACGCTTACACCATTCTGTGAATGAACCAGATGTGCATTTAATACCATTTTCAGATGATATGGGGGCATTGTACTCAGCTGCTGACCTAATCGTTTCCCGGGCAGGAGCATTGGCATTATCTGAAATGTCTCTAATGGGTAAGGCCATGGTGTTGGTGCCCTTTCCTCATTCAGCAGGAGACCACCAAACAAAAAATGCTCAGGCATTTTCTAATTCTGGTGCTGCCGTGGTGCTATCTCAGTCAACACTGCCTTCCGGTGAGTTGGAAACAACCGTATTGGAATTATTCAATCATCCAGAAATGATTCAGAAAATGGAAGAACAATCTATTCAAATGGCAGCTCCAGATGCTACCGAAAATATTATTTCAACTATTATGGAAATAGCAATTAGCTGATGTTTGGGAAAACAAATCATATACATTTTGTAGGTATTGGCGGAATTGGTATGAGCGGTATGGCTGAGCTCCTTCATAAACTTGGGTTTACTATAAGCGGGTCAGATCAAAACAGTTCTGAACGAACCGATAATTTGCAATCTTTGGGGTTACGTATATCCGAAGGTCATTCTGGAGAAAATGTAAATGGTGCCGATGTGGTTGTATATTCCTCTGCTGTTCAGAAAAACAACCCTGAAATAGTAACTGCAGAAAGCAAAAAGGTGCCGGTAATACGCCGAGCAGAAATGCTTGCTGAACTATTGAAAGTAAAACCAATCAGTATCGCCATTGCTGGTACCCATGGCAAAACCTCAACCTGTTCAATGTTGGGAGCAATCTTAACATCTGCAGATTTTAACCCCACTATGGTAATTGGGGGTATAGTGAATAAATTCCAAAGTAACACTATTTCCGGTAGTGGTGACGTGATTGTGGTTGAAGCAGATGAATTTGATCGTAGCTTTCTCACGCTGCAGCCAACTATGGGGCTCATTACAAATTTAGATTTAGAACATTTAGACTGTTACGAAAATCTGGAAGACCTTCAAATGGCATTTACTCAATTTGCCAATGCCGTTCCATTTTACGGGAAAGTAGGGGTATGTATTGATAACGAGAATGCGGCTTCCATTATAGCCAATATCAAAAGACCCGTTGTAACTTTTGGAATTCATAAAGATGCTGAAATTCAGGCTTCTAATTTACAATTCGAAAATAACCATTCAACTTTCACTCTCTCAGTTCATGGTGATCCGTTAGGAGAATTAACGGTACATGTCCCCGGTGAACACAATGTAGCTAATGCACTGGGTGCGGCTGTACTGGCATTGGAATTGGATACCCCTTTTGATAAAATTCAAGCAGGATTGGATCAATATACAGGGGTACGCCGCAGGTTTGATATTAAATCCACCACCGATACCAATATTATGATTGTTGATGATTACGCCCATCATCCATCGGAAGTATCTGCCACATTGAAAGCTGCTAAAACTGGTTGGAATAAACGTGTAATAGCAATTTTTCAGCCTCATTTATTTACCCGCACTCGAGATTTTTATCACGATTTTGCAAAAGCATTTTTGCAGGCAGATATACTCATTGTAACAGCTATTTATCAGGCGCGAGAAAACCCAATTGATGGTATTACTGCTCAAATTATTACTGATGAGGCAAAGCAGCTTGGGCATAAGCATGTGGAGTTAATTATGGATCAAACCAACATTCCAACTCGACTAAAAGAAATTGCACAAGCGGATGATATAATTATAACCATGGGCGCCGGGAATATTTGGCGTCAATGTGAAGGGATTTATGAGGCAATACAAAATTGAACCAAAAACAGAAGAAAGACATTCGTAATATGCTTACATCTGAAATGACATTTGGCGAACCCTTAGCCAAGCACACCACCTTCGGTATTGGAGGTCCTGCGGCCTGTATGGTTTTTCCGGAAAGTCGGGAAGAATTATCTACATTGCTTACTTATGCCTCTGAAAAAAATATATCGGCCATCTTTATTGGTTCCGGCTCAAATGTATTGGTGTGTGATAAGGGATTCGATGGAATAGTTATCTCCTTGAAGAAATCTTTTAAAAATATCAGTATAAAGAAAAATTCAATGATTATTGTGGAAGCAGGTGTCATGCTGGGTACTATGGTAAAACAGGCAATGGCAGCAGAAATAGGCGGATTAGAAAGCCTTATTGGAGTTCCGGGAACGGTTGGAGGTGCTCTTATTATGAATGCCGGAGCATTTGGCAGTGAAATATCAAAATATTTTGAAGAAGCCAAAACGATGACTTTAGAAGGAAATATTAAATCTTATACCAGAGGGGAGATAGAATTTTCATATCGTCATTCAACATTTCCTAACAATGAAATACTTTTGGATGCAACGTTCAAATGTAAAAAAGGAAAACCCCACCAGATACTACAAGATAGAAAGATAGCTTCAGATGGAAGAAAATCTAATCAACCCCTAAAATTCAGATCAGCGGGAAGTATCTTTAAAAATCCATCTGATACGTTAGCAGCAGGCTACCTTATTGATAAGGCTGGTTTAAAAGGAACGAAAAAGGGCGGTGCAGCCATCTCTGAAAAACATGCCAACTTTATTGTGAATATGGACAATGCAACAGCCGCTGATGTCTTGCATCTTATAAAGCTGGCTAAAAAGTATGTGATTAAAAAGTTTAATATTAATTTAGAACTAGAAGTGAAACTCATTGGTTTTCCACAATCAATGACTCAGGGAGTTTATTATGCGTAAAAAACAAAAAAAAGTGATTGTTAAAATATTGAAAGCTGTTTTCAGTATAGTATTCATTGTGCTTATTGGTGTACTTATCAGTGGCTATTCCAACCATATTGGATTATTCGATACATTTGAAGTTAAAATAAAGGGTAATCAATTTGTAACTGATGCTCAAATTCAAAAACAACTGCAGCCATTTATATCAGAAACCTATTTCTCTATTAAACTGGATGAAATACAAAGTGAAATATCTTTGCTCGATTTTATTGAATGTGTACAAGTAAGCAGAATCCTCCCCAATACTGTGATGGTTCAAATAATTGAGAGAAAACCAATTTTACTCATCACCTTAGAAAATGAAAACTTCTTGATGGATGAAGAAGGCCTGCTCCTCCCTGCTCAAAGAAAGGCCATCAGTTTTTATCCAGTTCCAATTATTAACATTTCAGAAGATACAAATTACAATTCTGGATTAACAGATGAAATTGCAGACCTTTTCAAATTTTTGTTAAAAGATTACCCGCAATTTTATGACCAATTAAGTGAGGTTATCATTAGTGATGAAAATTGGACATTTTATAGTGATAGTAAAACGCGAATATTTACAACAGCAAATGATTTACAATCCCAGCTGAATATCTTGAAATATTTTGAGAAAACTGTTTACCCTGACAGACAGCTGGGAGACTATTCATACATTGATTTAAGAGTTACTAAGCAAGTAGTAGTAAAAGAAAAATATCAAAAAGGATAATGGTGGAAGAAAAACAAATAATCAGCGGAATTGATATAGGCACAACAAAAATTGCTGTGGTCATTGCCGAATGGAATAAATCTGATAATTCCATTAATATTCTGGGTGTTGGCGAAGCTCCATCTGATGGATTAAAAAAGGGTATTGTGGTAAATATGAACAAAACGGTGAACTCACTAACTCAAGCCCTTTCTATGGCGGAACGTCAGGCAGATGTTGAAGTTAATGGTGCATTTGTAGGTATAACCGGAGATCATATTCGAGGCATCAATTACTCAGGTGTCATCACTGTAAGTAAAGGTAGCAATCGACAACCGGTGGGGCAGGAAATTACTCAGAATGATGTCCAACGAGTTTTAGACCATGCTCAATCTATAAATCTTTCCCCAGATAGACGCATACTACATGTGCTTTCACGGGACTTTAAAGTGGATGACCGTAGTGGGATAAAAAATCCATTAGGGTTGGCAGGGCATCGATTAGAAGCCAAAGTGCATTTGGTAACCTCTGCCATTAATGTAGAAAAAGACCTTCAAACCTGCATGGAAAAATCCGGTGTTGATATAGTTGAATTTGTACTTGAACCCTTGGCATCTGCTCATTCCGTGTTAGATGAAAATGAACGAAAATTAGGGGTTATCCTGGTTGATATTGGCGGTGGAACTACTGATGTTATTATGTATCACGAAGGTGGTGTATTACATGCAGGCACAGTTCCTTTGGGTGGTAGTAATATAACTTACGATATCGCCTATGGCGTACAAACAACCTTAGAACAGGCAGAACAATTAAAATGTCAGTACGGTTCGGCAAAATCTGCCTTAGCAGATCCCGAAGAAAATATAAATATCACCGGAACCAATGGCCGTGATTCTAAAACAATTTCCCGAAAAAATTTGGCAGGCATCATTGAACCCCGTATGGATGAAATATTCCGACTGGTAAAGAATGAACTTCGCAAATCTGACTATCCCGGTGACTATACCTTCGGCATTGTTCTTACTGGCGGAGGTTCCAAATTGGAACATGTTATCGACTTAGCACAGGAAATTTTTCAACAACATATTAAAGTGGGGCAGCCTCAATTAAGCGGAGGTGTATCTGAAAAGGTGAATAATCCACGCTATTCTACTGCTGTTGGACTCATTAATTACGGAAGGCAAAATTGGTCAGAATTGGAATATGGCGATTCCATTGATATAAATTCAATTTTTAAACGCTCATTTACGAAAATGGGTGACTGGATAAAAACTTGGTACTAACAATAAACAAAAAAAGGAGTAAGACATGTTATTTGAACCTGTTGATCTGAAAGAACAAAAAGCAAAGATAATCGTAGTTGGTGTTGGCGGTGGTGGTGGAAATGCCCTGAACCGAATGATAGAGGGTGGTATGAATTCAGTAGATTTTATTGCTGTGAATACCGATGCGCAAGATCTAGAGAATAATAATTCTCAAACAAAACTCCAAATAGGAAAAGAACTGACTAAAGGACTGGGGGCCGGTGCCAATGCTGAAATCGGTCAGCAAGCTGTGGAAGAAAATAAAGAAGTTATCACCAGCACATTGGAAAATTCTGATATGGTATTTATTACTGCTGGCATGGGAGGTGGTACCGGAAGCGGAGCTGCTCCTGCAATTGCTAAAATTGCAAAAGAATTGGGTGCTCTCACAGTAGGCATTGTAACCAAGCCATTTGCCTTTGAAGGGCCTAAACGCCACAAACGGGCATTGGCAGGTATTGAAGAAATGAAAAAGAATTGTGATACCCTTCTGGCAATTCCAAATGAAACACTACTGGAAATTACCGATGAAAATACAACCGTTACGGAATCTTTTAAATTAGCGGATTCAGTACTGCATCAGGCAACCAAGGGAATTTCTGACCTTATTAACATTCCGGGGTTGATTAATCTTGATTTTGCTGATGTGAAAACAGTCATGGAAAATATGGGTGATGCCATTATGGGTACAGGTATTGCACATGGAGAAGAACGGGCAATTTTAGCAGCACAACAGGCAATCAATTCTCCCCTGCTCCAAGATGCCAGCATTACCGGATCACAGGGATTATTGGTAAACATCACCGGGCCAGATAATATGACTATTCATGAGCTGAATGATGCCTCTAGCATTATTTATGAAGAAGCTGGTGCTGATGCCAATGTCATTCTGGGATGTGTATTAGACAAAACTCTTACCGATGAAGTTAGGGTAACGGTGATTGCTACCGGATTAAATGGCGATACAAAACGGGAATATAATTCTATTCCCCATACAGCTAAACCTGATTTCACCCTGCCTCGGGTTGATAATAATGCCAATGAAAATGAAAATCATATATCGGCACAAGATACACCCGTAAAGATGGATGAATCAGACAATAATCCTTCTCTGTTCAAAGAAGATGATACGCAAGAAGAAACAACAACAGAAGGACCAGTAATTACCTTTGGGGATGATCTGGACGTACCAGCATTTATTCGTAACCGTCAGGAATAAATCCGGCAGTAGTTTCCCAGAATAATAACGGACTGCCAAATAGAGTGAGGGGAATACTCTCCCCTCAATAATTGTTAGATACCAATAAAAGCCTCTCAGAAATGAGAGGCTTTTATTTATGGGTAATTGAAGAAAATAAAATATCTCTAAACAAAAAAACCTCCTAAATAGGAGGTTTTTAATCTTAGAAAATGTATCTGCTATTAAATAGCTTTTAAGACCTTTCCTGATTTCAAGCAATTGGTACATACCTTAATCCTTTTTTTGGTACCGTCAATCATTGCCTGGACTCGTTGCAGGTTAGGCAACCAGCGTCGACGAGTTTTATGATGTGAGTGACTCACATTATTTCCTACAATTGGTTTCTTTCCACAGATTTCACATATTTTTGCCATAATTCTAATTCCTTATATAAAAGACAGGTGGAAAATTTAAGAGTAGTTCAGGATATAAAAAAAGAATCGTTTTAATTTCATCTATTAAATTAATTCCAGCTTAAATCACCCATCCCTTATATCCACCATTACAATGGAAAATTTAACCTGAAAACTGTTTTCCCCGGTTTAGACCGTAGAACTTTAATGTTTCCCCCATGTATTTCTTCAACAATTCGTTTGGTGAGGCTCAAGCCTAATCCCCAACCTCGAGGCTTACTGCTATATCCAGGGCGAAAGATATTTTTCCAATCACTGCGTGGAATACCTTTACCTGTATCGCTCAGATCCAATTGAGTCCCCGCTTCGGTTTGGGTGAGGGTTATTGATATGTTTCCAGATTTGGTTCCCATGGTATCTACTGCATTTTTCATAAGATTCTCAACTGCCCACCGAATTAATACCCAGTCCCCTTGGATGGTTATATTACTATCTCCCGAATAGTTTATTTCAACCCCTGATTGTTTGGGAAGGCGATTTTTCATATACTCACTCACTTCAGAAATCAATTCTGATAGAACAATTTCTTTCAGTTTGGGTTTGGACCCAATTTTAGAAAATCGTTCCGAAATTTCAGAGAGTCGTGAAATATCTTGGTCCATGGAATTTAATATTATGCCCTGATCTTCTTTTTCTTCCCGAAGAAGTTTCACCCAACCCATTAGAGAGGATACGGGAGTTCCCAATTGATGGGCAGTCTCTCGTGCCATTCCAGCATAAATTAAATTTTTCTCACTCCTGCGAATGAGCTGCATTCCCCAAAGGGTGATGAGAATGAATGCAATTCCAAAGCCAACTTCAAGATAGGGCATCCAACGCAGACGGGTTACCACTTGAGGGTCTGAATAATGAATTTCTCCCCATTTCACATCATCCCAAACTAAGTCTAATGGAGGAAAGGATTGATCCATCTTTTTTACCATCACCCAAGCTTGGGAATTGTATTCATCACTGCCCTCTTGAGCAGAAAATCCCAAATTCAATCCAGCAGATATTTCATCTTTTGAGGTAATGAGAATGGGGAAATTCATGGAAGGCAGGAGAATATCCATCACGAATCGAATATCTTCCTCATTACTGCTGTTAATGGCATCGGAGTATGATTTGGCAAGAATCTCCGCCTGCAAGCGAGCTTCATCCCGCAATTGATTTATCATGATGCGATTTACCCAGAATATCATGACAATAATGGTCATAGCCAATATAAACAGACTGAGTTTGATGTTAAATGGTTTCTGCGAGGCTTTCATTTTCTTTTCGTTTATGGTTAATCCATACTACAATGAACAATAATAATAGGACAGTGGAACCCCAAGTTAAGAAGGTACCATAGCGGACGTCATCTGGGATAAACTCCATGACAATATGATGTTCACCAGCTGGTATGTAAATTCCCCGTAAAATGGTATTCACCGGATGGATTTCCCAACCTGAATGACTCGTAATCTTCCACCCTTCGGGATAATAAATTTCACTTAATACTAAAAACTGGCCAATTGGTGCACTCACTTCAATTTCAATTTTATCGGGTGACCAAAAGGTAATATTTGCCTGCGAATCGGGATTATATTCAACTACCCCAACCTCTTTTTCTATAATTGCAGTAGCAAGGGGATTAAAATCTGGTTTTCTGAGTACAGTCAATTGCTTTTCCATTTCAGGAATCACCTTAGCCTCTGGTGTGAAAAAAATCCGTGGAATGGTATACTTAAATTGATATACATTGGTTTGTTGATATTTTCCCTGATGGAATAATTTACCAGTAAAGACCAAATCAAATGCAGGATGAGGCAATTCTTCTGTGGTAATTAAATACTTTACATTAAGCATTTGCAGTACACCAAGGGAATTCCAACCTACTTCATCCTTCACCTTATTGTAGCGATAAATTTTCGCCGGATGGTAGCCCATGATACTTTCAATTTGGAAAGCAGACCATCTGTTTTCATTTGCCAAACTTCCCAGGGGCAGTATTCTGTATAATGTAGTATCCTTTTTTAAAAACCGAATCACTTCATCTTCATTCAGGTACGCAGATTTCACAGATCTCTTAGTCATTGTGGATTGGCGGTAGCTGTCTTTTTCCGGCTGAATTATCTGATGATCTACCAATGTTAAATCAACTACTGATAGACTCATGATAATGGCTATCAAGACCCTATTAGTAATCCAACCCATTCGAGATATATAAAAAACACCTACACTAATAATTAGAAATAAAATTGATTTAATCATATCGCTATTAATTAAGTCTATTCGAAAAGTGTTGAGCACTGGGTGACTTCGAGGGCCAAAATCAGGTTGGCTGCCTAACATAAATTTTAATCCAATAATAATCAGGAATACAACCCCTGCCACATAAAACATTTTTTTCACCATTTCAATATTATTATTAGAAATAATTTTTGTGGATATATCGATACCTAATCCTGCTAATACAGCAATAGAAAATTGGGTAAGGATGAGAAACATTGCTGGTACCCGGAATTTATTAAAATAGGGGAAATAATCATAAAATATCTGATAGAAAAAGAAGTTTTTTCCAAAGGAGATTAGTAAGGCAAAAAGTGCAGTTGAGGCAAAGAACCATTTAATTTTCTTTTCGGAAAATAAAAATCCAATTATGGCTAGAGTGAGGACAATTATTCCCATATAATTGGGGTAATCCGTAAAGGGCATATTACCCCAATATGCTGCACCACCGAACCCATAATAGGAGGGAATGAAGAAAGTAGACATTTCTCCAAAAGAGAATGACCAGGCAGTGGCATATTCAAAACCCGTGCCTCCCCCGCCTCCAGCACCCCTGATGGAATGAGGGGCATAATTCAATGCCGGAAGGTATATCCACATGGCCATACATAATCCCAAAACCAGACCAATGCCAGTGTAGATTAGCCACTTAGGTTTGTTTGTCTTAGAATTATGGAAGTTCCATAGGAGTAATAGAATGAGCAGACCTCCTGCCATCCAGGTATAATAGGCAATTTGGGCATGGGCTCGCTGAAGCTGAAGACCTACTATCAATCCCAGAATGCCAAGATTCCCAATATTTGTTTTATCAAACAAACGAAGTATTGCCCAAATCACCCAGGGAAGCCAGGCAGTGGTCATCATTTGACTGCCATGCCCATGTACAACCATAGTAATAAGATAGGGCATGAGTGCAAATGATAGTCCACCAAATAATGCGCTGAGGCGATTGGTTCCCAATTGGGCGAGGAGTACAAACACACCCATCCCTGCCAGAATGAAATGAAAGATATAATTCCAAAAACCTGGAAGCCCTATCCATTTCAAAAAATTAATGATAGTATTAGGGAAATAAAAATCTGAAATATTTTGGAATGAATGAATGGATGGTAATCCACTAAACACCCAAGGCAGCCAAAGGGGATATTTTCCAAATTCTTCTTCGGAAGATTCTATACCTTGATGGACGGCACTAGGTGAAAGTGAATCTGGACCTCCAAAAGTAAATTCACCCGTAAGAGGTTTATGAAATAGAATTCCCACCACCAGTGCAATGATACCCATGGAGATGAGATGAAATTGGTATTTATTTATAACTTTCATTTTTATGGAGATTTAGATTTGATATTTCTTAAGATAACCTGAAGACCTTCCATTAAACCATAATCATCTTCATCCAATCCAAGGAGCCAAAGTGTGGTAAAAAATACAAAGACGATTATGATACCCCCACTGATTAAGGTTAAGATGGTATGAAATGGCATAATAAATTCTTTCAGGTAATTTCCAGCAGCGAATGCCAGTATTCCGGCAAAAATCGGTTTTACAAGCTTTGGGCTCCAGGGAGTGAGTTGAAGTAATTTCCAATTTTGTATAATTCGTATGAAGGCGATGAATGACAGGGTTATTAAAGTTGCAGTTGCAGCTCCCATTCCACCCA
>CAJWYZ010000032.1 GCA_913049525.1 uncultured Fidelibacterota bacterium
TCTATATTTCTTTTACCTGCGCTTCTAAAATATAATTTTCTTAATCAGCCCATGGAAAAAATAGGGGATGAATTATATTTACACTCATCGGATGCAGTGTTTATTACCAATAATGATGGTATTATTATAAATTTAAACAGAGCAGCAAGAAAACTATTTGATCTTAAGGGACAGGTTGTGAATTTGCATATGAAAAAACTCTTTGACACAGGGGAAAATTTATTATTTATTAAGAACAATATGGATGTCAAAACCAAAACTGGCTACCATGTTACTATTGCACAAAATCCTATAACCAGGGGAAATCTATCGCTTGGAAACATTTTCGTTATACGAGATGTTTCGACACACAAAGAAATAGAAGAAAAGCTTCTCAAATCAGAAAAGGCCCACAAGCATTTGATTGAATCAACCAGCGATGTCATTTATAATGTAGACCTTGATGGAAACTTTACTTTTGTAAATAATGTCTTTGAAAAAATGTCTGGCTATATATCAGATGAGGTCATCGGAACAAATTCCAATAAAATGGTTCGAGAAGACTATAAACAGAATGTGATAGACACATTTTTATCGCTTATACCAAAGAAAGATGGATCACTTTATAATTCATTGCAAATGGAAGTGCCCGTTATGACTAAAGGCGGGGACAGGCTTTGGATGGAGCTGGGAGTAAATACTATTGTAAAAGACAATAGAATTGCAGGATTTTCAGTTATCAGTCGAAACATTACAGATAGAAAAGATGCGGAAAAGAAATTACTTCAAACTACCAATTTGCTCAAAACTGCCCAAGATGTGGGACAAATGGGGAGCTTTAAATATAATATTCAAAATGAGATTGTTGTCTGGTCCGATAAACTTTATGAAATTTATGGATTAGAAAGGGATCAGTTTACACTAACAAACGAGAACTTTTTAAATAAAGTGATGCATCCGGATTTTAAAGAGAATACTCTGGAATTGGTTGAGACTGCGCTGCATAATAAAGAAAAATCTCTAGATTATTTTCATAAGATACTAAAGACGGGCGGAACAGAAAAATGGATGCATTCTATTGCCAAAATTGATTATGATGAAAGGGGAGAGCCAATACAAATAAGCGGGACATCACAGGATATTACTGAATTGTATTCCACCCGATTGCGTCTTGAAGAAAGCGAGAGACGGCTACAAAAAGCTCAGGAAATGGCACAGCTTGGAAATTGGGAATATGATCATAAATCAGAAACATTAAATTTATCTCCAATAGCGTGTGATATATTTGAAGTCAATATAAATTCCCCAATAAATAGAAATACGTTCTGGGAGAGTATTCATCCTGATGATGATGATGAAATGAGGCGCGCATGGGAAGGAGCAAAAAAACTAAAAAAAACATTGAATAAAAATGTACGCATAAAAATCAAGGGTGGGAACGTCAAACACATACATATACAAGCTGAATTCGGAGCAGATATAAAAGGGGATTTAGACAAAACATTTGGAACAGTAATGGATATGACAGAACTCTATTTCACCCGCAACCTTCTTGAAGAAAGCGAGAGACGGCTACAAAAAGCCCAGGAAATGGCGCGACTTGGAAATTGGGAAGAAAATCATAAAACTGGTGAAGTATATTGGTCTTCAGAATTGCGAAAAATGTTTGGACTTAATAAGACGGCCAAAATATCATCAAATCTGTTTTGGGAATATTTACATCCTGATGATTTAGATTGGATGAAAAATCACTGGTTTGATGCAGAAAATATAATGGCGCCATATAATGGACTATTTAGAATTAAATTAAAGAATGGCGCGATAAAGCATCTCAGTGAACAGGCCGAATTTATACAAGACTCCGATGGGAAATTACATAAAACCATTGGAACAGTGATTGATATTACTGAGATCCGACAATATCAGGAAGAGTTGCGTAGTTTATCATCCCATATTCAAAATGTGCAGGAAGAAGAACGAGGTCATATTGCTCGGGAAATTCATGATGAATTGGGACAGAATCTCACCAGTATTAATATGGACATAGATTATCTGAAAAGCAAAGGAGGGGAAAATACAGATTCTGATATATTAAATCGGTTAAATTCATTAAGTAAATTGGTGGACCACACTATTAAAACAACCAGGAGGATCAGTCAGGAACTACGACCCAGCGTTCTTGATGATCTGGGATTAAAATCAGCGATTGAATGGCAAGTATCCCAATATAAAAAACGGTCTGAATCAATATATAAATTAAATATGATTGGGAATGATGAAAATATTTCAACAGAACAATCAACAGCCATATTTCGTATAACTCAAGAATCCCTAACCAATATTGCACGCCATGCAGAGGCAACAAAGATTGAAGTACGTTTAAGTATCGAAAAACTCTTCATAAAATTAGAAATAAAAGATGATGGCATAGGAATATCTGGAAATAATACTGACAATAATAATGCTTCCTTTGGTGTTTTTGGAATGAAAGAACGTGCCTCTATCTTAGGAGGAAAATTAGAAATTGTAAGCACACCCAAAGAAGGAACAGCTATAATTGTAGAATTGCCACTACAGGCTAAAATTAAGGCATAATATTATGATTAATATTTTGAGTTTACATAAAGTGATTAAACAAATTATTAATATCCTCAATATGAAAATTGTGGTAGAGGCATCCAACTTACTTGTAACGGCAATTCGAAAAATAAACGAAGGACCAAATTTTATTAATGGGAAGCAGCATTACTATTGGGTTTTAATCTATTATGTCATTTATTATATGCTACCGGACAAAAATTTTGTAGGAATTCCCCTACAAAAAAATCGGACTTTTTCCGATTGGCAACAATATCAAAGAAGCTGTAAAATTTATGCGTAAACTTTACTCTCCTATAAAAGTATGAACTCTATCATAAAAAGACTGCCACTATTAACTAAATTAAGATATATATGATTAAGATATTAATAGCTGATGACCATTTAATTGTACGAGAAGGTATTAAGCGAATTATTGATGATTCCGCAGACATGAATGTTGTTGCAGAAGCTTCCAGTGGGATGGAAGCTCTTGAATATGTATGGAAAAATAAATATGATTTAATATTATTAGATATTTCAATGCCGGGACAAAATGGTCTGCAAACCCTGAAAGAAATAAAAAAACATGATAAAAACCTGCCGGTTTTAATGTTGAGTATGCATGCTGAAGAGCAGTATGCCATGCGGGCAATTAAAGCGGGTGCCTCTGGATATATAACGAAAGATACGGCTTCCAGCCAGCTTGTAAAAGCAATCCGGAAAATAAATGATGGTAGAAAATATATAAGTCCGGAAGTGGCAGATCTGTTGGCTACCGATATTTTCCACGATAATGACAAAGAACCCCACGAATATTTATCGGATAGAGAATTTGAAGTATTAAAAATGATTGCAAAAGGATATTCTATAAAAATAATTGCGAAAAATATTTCCATCAGTCCTAAAACAGTAAGTACATACCGCTCTCGAATTTTGGAAAAATTAGATTTAGAGACAAACTCGGATATTATTCATTATGCAATCGATTACAAGCTTGCAGATTAATATTTTTTTATTCAAAAATTCCGATGGTTCTTTGGATTATTAAGGAGGATTAATAATTTGTAAGACAAATCCTACAAATAAAATCAGTGTTTTGCTGATTGACAAGTGTTAAGAAAGCTAGATAATATTACCTAGTTAACTTCCTTCCTCCTTCAGTTAACAAAAAGGCTGAACCTGTTTGCCGTCCCAAGGGTTCGGCCTTTTCGATTTTATTATATAATTTTACTTGTTTTAACAGAATCAATGCATGGAAATTTTCCCTACTAAATTAAATTCGTAAAATCAAAACACACACATTGAAAAAGTATTTTTACCCTCTGCTAATTATTGTCGCCCTTGGATGTAGGGGTGATTCAGAACTTGCTATGGAGCGAGGTATTCAGTATTACGAGTGGGATATGATAGAAAAGGCTGTGCTGGAATTTAAATTTGTAATCCATAATCTCTCTTCCCAAAACGAAAAATTGGATTATTCCCAAATCAGGTTAAAATCAAGGGCTCACCACAATCTGGCTGTGGCTTATGCAAAAAAAAATTGGTATGATGATGCCGCTGTAGAGGCTCGGGAAGCATTTGAGTTATTCCCATCAGATGACAATAGAAAGGTTATGGAGTTAATTCAGAATAAAATTCCTACTGAATCAATAAAAACTGTAAAGCAAAAAACTACTACCCCGTAATATCCTCTCCGCCATCTATACGTATGGTGTTTCCTGTCAGCCACGAATTTTCAGATAACCCTAGAGTAGCAATTGTTTGTGCTACATCCTCCGGTATCGTTAATCGTTTGCCTGGGTTTAACAATAAAGCATGTTCTATCATTTTTTCATTTTCAGGTATTTTTCTTAAGGCTGGCGTATCTGTAACACCAGCTTGCAAAGCATTGGCTGCAATTCCATGTTCAGATAATTCAAAAGCCAATTGTCGACAGTAGGACTCTAAACTGGCTTTGGCTGCAGACACAGCCCCATAGGCTTTCCATTGTCTGTGACCGCCGGAGCTGGTCATGGCAAATATTTGGGAACCTTTTTGTAACAATCCAGCTTGGAATAATTCTTGTGACCAATAAAGGATACTACTGGCCATGACATCTAATGTCATTTCAACTTGCCGCTGTTGAAGTGTATTAGCTGCATCCATATCTATTACAGGTTTTAATGCACCAAATGCTAAAGAATGCATAAGAATTTTTACCCGCACATTGCCGATTGATTTTAATTCTTCGATGACTGCTTTACGCTTTTCAGCATCAGTAGCACTCATGTTTCTGAAATGGACTTCTACATTATGGCTTTTTAATTCATTAACCAACGAATTTATAGATTCCATGGCTGCCCTCCGATCTAAATGGATTCCATAAATATTAATACCCTTGGAAGCAATTTCTCTACATGTTGCCGCCCCAAACCCGCTTGATGAACCTAAAATTACTGCCCAATCTTTCATATTTTGTATATCTCCTGATTAATAAGATTATAAAATTTAATGACCTATTTCTGCCACCTCAAAGTAATTCATACAAATGAAAAATTGATTATAATAAAATAATATTTAATTCTCCTTAATTTTCACTATGGGATTAAAAGCCGGAATTGTAGGATTACCCAATGTTGGGAAATCAACCATATTTAATGCACTCACCAAATCTGCCATACCTGCAGAAAATTACCCCTTTTGTACCATAGATCCAAATGTGGGTATTGTTGAGGTGCCAGATAAAAGATTAGTAGATATATCTACTATTTTTAATCCAAAAGCCATTACCCCTGCCACGGTAGAGTTTGTAGATATTGCAGGGCTCGTCCGTGGGGCAAGCAAAGGGGAGGGTCTGGGAAACCAGTTTTTATCTCACATACGTGATGTAGATGCAATTTTACATGTGGTTCGCTCCTTTGAAGAAAACAATATCACCCATGTGGAAGGAAGTCTAGATCCTGTTAGGGACATTGAAACTATAGAAACTGAACTATTAATCAGGGACATTGCCTCTGTTGATAAGCGGTTTGAAAAACTGCAAAAAAATGCCCGAATTGGAGACAAAGATGCCAAAAAAGAGTTGCTCGTTTTAGATATTATCTTACCTAAAATGAATGAGGGTATATTGGTGCATGATATTGAATTAACTTCTGATCAACGTTTACTTATTAGGCCTCTTTCGCTCTTAACAGATAAGCCGACCCTCTATGTAGCAAATGTGGATGAAAATGAAATCATGTCTGAACAAAGGAGCGTTGGATTACAAAAATTATTCGATTTTGCAGAAGAAAGAGGGAATGCTGCCATTCGATTATGTGGAAAACTGGAGGCAGAAATTTCAAATTTACAAGATGAAGAACGTGTGTTTTTTCTGGAGGAATATAATCTACATGAACCTGGATTGGATAAACTCATTCATGCCAGCTATGATTTGTTGGGGCTGGAAACATTTTTTACTGCCGGAGAAAAAGAAGTGCGGGCTTGGACCGTCTCCAAAGGAATATCAGCACCGCAGGCAGCAGGAGAAATTCATTCAGATATTGAGCGAGGATTTATTAAGGCAGAAATTTATTCCTTCGCAGAATTGATGCAATTTAAATCTGAGGCGGCATTAAAAGAGGCGGGGAAAATAAGGCAGGAAGGAAAATCATATATTGTACAAGATGGGGACGTGATATTTTTTAAATTTAATGTGTAATTTAATTGGGTGGGCGATCACCAAAAAGCTCCTTGCTAGCCTGGGTTAAATATTTTTCTTCCTGATCAGTCAAACTTTCCCAGCCCGACTCATTTAATTTATCTAATATTTCATCTACCCTTTTTTTCATAAGTATTTCTTTTCCATTGTTAGTGGGCAACTTTTGTTTCAGATTTTTTAACCGTAATTTGTAATACCCCATTTTTAAATTTTTCCAATTAACATTAAAATAAATAAACAGGAGTCCAATAACCATTCCAGATAAATGAGTAATATGGCTCACATTCGACTGATTGGCAGATAAAAAAGCAATAAATGCAATTACACCAAGACCAAGTACCATATATTTTACTTTTAATGGGAAAAGTCCATATAAATAAACCATTCTATTGGGATAGGTAAATCCATAAGCGACCAGCAGACCATAAACTGCACCACTGGCACCAACTATGGGTACAATGGAATAAATGCCAAACAGTACTGTAATTAATCCTGCTCCAATTCCACAAGTAAAATAAAAAAATAAAAATTGGTTTTTCCCCCATTGCATTTCTAAATCTTTCCCGAACATCCACAAAACAAACATATTAAAAAATATATGGATAAAGCCTCCATGAATGAAGAGGTAGGTAAAAAGTTGCCAAACTTTATAATTTGTCCATACTTCACTTGGGACCAACCCAAAGGAGGTAAATAAAATACTTTTTTGTCCGGAAAGTTCGGCTAAAATAAAAACAATAATATTTATTATTACGAGAAATTTCACCCCTTTGGGAATTGTAAATGTTGGCGGGGAAAATCTTTGTCTAAACCCCGGGCTTGTATATTGGTATCTCATTTAAACAGATTTATCATTTTCTTCAATAATTAATTTACGAACCATCTCCATTGAGCGTACCCGCTTCAACCCTTCAATATGAAAAGATGTGAATAAATCTAAAAATCTAATTGGATTGATTATACTGTTGTTCTCAATTGTTAATGATTTTAAATCATCTAAATGTAGTCCTGTTATCTTTTGGAGTGTTATAAAACTGTTTTCTTCTAAGTGTATTTGACTTTGCGTTACACATTTTGTACAAACTAATTCGCCTGTATAATCATCGATGCCGCCTTGAGATATTTCCGAAAAGCATTTGCTACAATTTTTCAGGTTCGGCATAAATCCTAGTCGAATTGATAATTGATATAAAAAGAATGCAAATACTAACCAAAAATTTTGGGAAGCATCATTTAATTTATCCAGCACTCTCCAACCAAGACGATATAATACAGGATAAGGGTTGCAGTCTAAAGTTGCCCTGTCAATAATTTCAACAATCGCTAATCCCAAAATTATTCGAGTTAAATTATTTCTTATTTGGGGATATTGTTGAATAAAACTCGCATCTTTTAAAATCTGAATATCTCTATTTGATTTATTATAATATTGAATGTGGATATGATTAATCGGTTCCAATAACGCTCCAATAATGTTTTTTGGTCTTAATACACCTTTTGCTAAGATGGTTACTTTTCCACAATCCTCCGTAAACGCACGGAAAATAATGCTGGTGTCACTAAATGGTATTCTTTTTAGTACAATGGCATTGGTAGCAATCAACACAAAAATTAAATAGAAAAAGAATGTGGATAATTAATATGCCCGGGCAAAAATTACCTCATGTTTAGCGGGATTCCCTGAATAAATACAATTTTTATCTTTAATTTTTCCATCCAGCAAAATACAGCGGATGGTGGCTTTTGTTTCCTTTTTAATTGTAGCTTCAGAATCCGAATTACCATCCCAACCACAACGTATGAATCCGCCTTTCTCAATTAGATTTTTAAATTCTGCATAGCTATTGGCAGAAAAAGTATTCTTTTCTCTGAACTCAAATGCCTGGTTAAACATATTTTTTTGAATTTCTTCTAATAGCTGACTCATAGTCGAGGCGGCAGATTCAATTTTATAAGGAGTTTTCTCACCTGTATCTCTGCGAGCACAGAATACAGTCCCACTTTCCATATCTCTGGGGCCAACTTCAACGCGAATAGGTACTCCTTTCATTTCCCATTCATTAAATTTGAATCCAGGTGAAATATTCTGTCTGTCATCCAATTTAAATCGAATACCAATTTCTTTTAATTCTGCTAAGAAGGGTTTAAGAAATTTTTCAAACTCTTCCAAACTGTTTTCATTCTTGATAATTGGAATAATAACAATTTGTACCGGGGCAACTTTTGGAGGCAACCGCAAACCCTTATCATCACCATGTACCATAATAAGCGCTCCTACCAACCGTGTGCTAACTCCCCAGCTTGTAGCATAAACCAGCTCTTCTTTATTGTTTTCAGTTTGGAATTTTACATCAAATGCTTTGGCAAAATTTTGACCAAGATAATGAGATGTTCCTGCTTGTAACGCTTTTTTATCGCCCATCATGGCTTCTATGCAATAAGTATCCACTGCTCCGGCAAAACGTTCAGCTTCTGACTTCAATCCCGTTAATACAGGAATGGCTAAAACTTTCTCCAACACTTCCTTATAAATATCTAGCATCTGCTTGCTTTCTTCCCGAGCTTCTTGCTCAGTTGCATGAGCAGTATGCCCTTCCTGCCATAAAAATTCGCTTGTTCGCAGAAACAAACGGGTGCGCATTTCCCAGCGTACTACATTGGCCCATTGGTTTATAAGAATGGGAAGGTCACGATAAGAATTAATCCACTTTTTATACATGGACCAAATCACTGTTTCAGATGTAGGGCGTACAATTATCTCTTCCTCTAATTTCGAATCGGGGTCAACAACCACACCTTCTCCGTCCGGTGATGATTTCAACCTGGAATGTGTCACTACTGCACATTCCTTGGCAAATCCTTCTATATGATCCGCTTCTTTTGATAAAAAAGATTTGGGTATAAATAATGGGAAATAGGCATTTACATGACCCGTCTCCTTAAACCGTTTATCAAAGGATTCTTTTATACTTTCCCATACACCAAAACCATACGGTCGAATGACCATGGTTCCTTTCACGGGCCCATAATCTGCCATTTCTGCTTTTGTTATTACATCCGTGTACCAACGGGCATAATCTTTACTTTTGGGGGTTACTCCTTTTGACAATTGAAATCCTTATATTTTGATGTTTATTTGATGTAGAATTTAGCGAATTACTGGATAGATGAAAAATATATCATTATGAGTAGTTTATAAATTAAATATTTATTATTGAGAGAACTTTAATCGCAAACCAACTGGACGGTGATCAGAAATATAATTTTCATATTCGCTCCAGCCATTATCAAAGTATTCTTCTAAGCGAATGGTCTGTACAGAAGAACCCTCATTTTCAAATTCATTAAAAAGCTCATTGGTTATAAGTATATGATCTAAATGGCTGGGCCAAGAAGGGTAAGACCAGTTTGAAGACGAACTATAAGCTATTTCCATATCAACAAATTTATAATTTGTACTATCAATAATAAAATTTTGGAATACATTTATACTTTCTTCATCATTGAGTTCATCATTCAAATCTCCTACCAAGATTACTTTTTGACTATCTAAATTAGATTCAATATAGGTTTTGGTCAAAATAGAGGATTGCAGGCGGCGATATTCTTCGTCATCGTATTCAATTTCAATGGTTCCATTCCCACAACACTTATAATGATTATTTATTATATAAACATTTTCACCTCCCCATTCTAATTCCATTAGCAATGGTGTCCGTGTTAAATTATAATTATCTAATGCTTGAATTTCTTCAATTCGGTTTATAATTACTTCGGATTTATATATATATGCTAATCCCCACGATCCACCTGCACGAAATCCTCTCCATCCATTTAATTGACCTACCAGTTGATTAAAATAATCATCATCTCCAATTTCCTGCATGGCTATAATATCTACATCCAACAATGGGATTAACTCTGCTAAATAATTTACGGTACTACCATTTTGTTTAGGGAAGTTTTCTATATTCCATGTTATAACATCAAGCGTAGATTCAGTTCCAAACTGAATAGAATTACCAGAGGTAATAATTTTTTTATTTTCTGCACAGGAATTAAGAACTAAAAGAAGAAGAGTGGCGATGATCATTCTATTCATGGGAAAAATTATTGATCTATAAAGATGCAAACCAAGGGTGAATGATTATAAACTATGTAAATTACATCCTTCAACAATTGTGAAATAAGGAACAGTTTATGAGAAAATCAGCCATTTTAATAACGGG
>CAJWYZ010000033.1 GCA_913049525.1 uncultured Fidelibacterota bacterium
AATTTCTATATCGATGGCGATCATCTATTATAGTTCATCTAAAGATAAGTTAGATATTTTATTCAAAATTGTAGGTGGTATTTTATTGGTAGAACTCTGTATAGCTCTGTTGGAATCATTTACCAGTTTTCGTTTACCAATTTCACCCTATTCTTCCTGGTTACAATATTTTGGTAAGGACCCCGTAAGTTTTTCAGATTTTGATAATATTTTTGTTTATTCAGATTTTCGACCACCCACAGGGTTTCATTGGAATACCAATAACCTTGCAATAGCAATGATATTGATTTTGCCTTTTTTTTTATGCAGCCATCAAATCATTGTAAAAGTGTTGGGCACAATCGCCATTACCGTTATAATTATCATGGCTGCATCCAGAGCGGTATTTTTAGGGCTAATTATAATCATATGTTTTTATTTAGGGTTTATTAAGAAAAAAATCGCAACCCTGTCTCTTATTTGGATGGTTATTTTGGGCTTATTCTGGGGCATGGCCCAATTAAGTGAAAGTCAAAATCCTCGGATCAATGAAATTGCCAATTCAATGGAAGCTCTATCATTATATCTAAAAGGCGATATTGATGTAGGTGGTTCACTAGAATGGCGTAGAGAGTTGGTTAATAATGGGTTGGCTGCTTTAAAAGAATCAAATGGATTGGGTGTTGGCGCAGGGGGATCGGTTCCCATTCAGGAAAAAATAGGCGGCGTTGCAGGTCGATTCACCAGTATGCATAATTTTTGGATAGAACTCTTGGTTGAGGGGGGCATTATTTTTTTTAGTTTAATTATGGGTTGGTATATCAGCATTACATATAACTTATTTAAAATATCAAAATGGCGAGAAAACCCTGAAATACAATATTATGGTTCTGCGTTATTTTTGGCCATGATCGGATTTGTGCCAGCTGCAATTGCCGCCAGCTCAACCATTTATTTTTTCCCAATGTGGATAATGTTTGGCTTATCTATTTCAGTTATTTATGCTTATAGAAGGAAAAGATTTCATCAACACACCACTTGATATTGCCCGGTAATCAACTTTTTTAATGTAGTCAAATAACCGGAAAGTTTTTTCCGATAAATTGAACCGAATGGGCTCAAAAGGATCAAGAAAGTAGATTTAAGAATAACCAATAGGTAAATAGACAGAACCAAGAGAAATACGTCAATTGATCCATGATGTAGTTTGAAGTATTTTATTTTTGAAAGCAACCGATTAGAAATGGTTACCACCCAATTTTTTTCAGAACTTTTCCCAATATAATGAATCAGCTTTGTTTGGGACAAATAGGCAACCTTATATCCCAAAGATGAAGCCCTTTTACAAAAATCCATATCCTCCATCCAAAATAAATTATCGATAAAACCATTTAATTCATTGAATAAGGATTTCTTTAAGAAAAATGCGCCACCGGAGACAGAATCAGCATAAATGTATTCCGATTTATTCCGATAGATATAGTTTTTATATTTGTTGAGAAAATCCAAATGATATATTTCTAACACAGCAGTCAACAATGTGGGGAATTTCCAGAATGATTGTTGTACTTTTTCGTTCTGGTTTACCAATGCTGGCCCAACGATACCGATACGATTATGTTCATTTAAAAAAGAAACAAGTTTTGTTAAACTATCTTCAATGAGTAATGTATCCGGATTTAAAATAAATAAATGGGTCCCTTGTGCCAATTCTGCACCTTGATTAATGGCTCTTGAGAAACCAATATTTTGCTTATTTTTTATAATGGTTATTTCAGGAAATTTTGATGTTAAAGCCCCCACACTACCATCTTCGGATTTATTATCGATAACAATAATTTCATACGAGATCTTTTCCGGTGTCCACCTTTTGATAGATTGGATACAATCAATAATGTATTCTTTTACATTATAGTTGACAATAATTATGGAAATATCAATCATTTTGTGACATGAAGGCCTATAGCTAAGTTCAATGAAAATATTATTATTATCGGATGCGAATTCTTCTCATACAATGAAATGGGCATTTTCTCTTCAAAAACATGGAATTAATATACTTCTGTTTAGTTTATTTACACCCAGGCAAGATGTGGCTCAGCGATATCAGGATTATGGAATAACGGTTGTGGATGCCAACTTGCAAGATAAAATCAAATATTTACGACGGCCAAACCTAAGTAAGCTCAATTATATAAAATCTTTTCGTTTGCTTAAAAAAACCATTGCCACCTTTCAGCCAGATATTTTACATGCCCATTATGCATCCAGCTATGGTGTCTTGGGGTATTTATCAAAATTTAAACCCTGGATCCTGTCTGTATGGGGGAGCGATATCTATGATTTTCCTAAAAAAAATTGGTGGAATAAATGGTTCCTAAATAAGGTATTAAATAGCGCACAAACAGTTTGTTCCACAAGTCAGGCAATGGCAAATGAGATTATTGAACATTTTGACCGTTCTCAAATTGAAGTGATTCCTTTTGGTGTTGACCCGGATATTTTTACCCCTACAAAAGAAAAAGATCAACCATTTACAGTCGGCACCATTAAAAGTATAGAAAAACACAATAATATTGATTGTTTTCTGGATGCAGTTAAAATAGTGATTTCTGATTACAAATTAAGTAACTTGCAGTTTCTTATCGTAGGGGAAGGATCCCAATTAGAAAAAATGAAACAAAAGGCAAAGGCATTAAATATCTATAAAAACGTCACATTTTCTGGATTTATTCCTCACGAAAGCATCGTTGAATATTATCAGCAACTATCCATTTTTATTTCAGTGTCCACAAGAGAGAGTTTTGGTGTATCTGTTCTTGAAGCCGCCGCATGTGGCGTTCCGGCAATTACATCAAATGTGGGGGGGTTACCCGAGGTTAATCAGCATAATCATACAGGTTGGATCATTCCACCAAGCCAACCCCAAGTATTAGCAGATACCATCAAGAAACTCTATAATGATGATCACCTTCGAACCCAATTGGGCAACAATGCAAGGAGCCGCGTGACTCAGAAGTTTAACTGGAAATCCAATGTGCAAAAAATGATCCATATCTATGATTCAGCAGTAAGTGATTCATGAAACATCAATGGATACAAAGGGTAGGAGCATTGGGTTTGGTCTTTTTTTCATTCTTTTTAGAAAGTTGTAGCAAAACAGGTGTGGTAGAAGAACCATATATTGACCCTCATATAATATTTTCTTCTAGGCGCTGGTGGAATTATGATATTTTTATAACTGATGTTTTTGGGGGGCACACGACCCAACTTACCAAAAATAAATGGCTGGATTTTAATCCCGCCGTATCTTCAGACGGCTCCAAATTGGTCTTTGTCTCCGATAGAGATGGTGGGAATCGGGAAATATATGCAGTGGATTTAGTCTGGATGGATGGATATACCCAATGGGAAGGAAAAAATTTATCCAATATAACCCAGACCCAGGGCCATGACTGGACACCAAAATTTTCACCATCCAATGATAAAATTGTCTATACAACCTACTTTCCTGAAACGGATAATTATGATATATTTTTAATGAATGTAGATGGAACTGAAAAAAAGAATCTTACAAATTCTAAATGGTATGAAAAATATCCTCAATTTTCACCCGATGGTTCGTTCCTCATTTATCAAGCATGGCAAAAAGGGAAAATGGAAATATTTTTCACAACTATTTTGGAAGAAAATAATATCAATTTGACTCGGAATACTCAATTCCATGATATTATGTCTCAAGGTAATGCTATTTCCGCTGATGGTCAAAAAATTGTTTTTACGTCAGAAAGGGACGGAAATAGAAATATATATGTAATGAATACCGATGGAACTGAACAAACACAATTGACCGATCATTCAGCACATGATTATGAGCCTGTTTTTTCTCCCGATGGACTTTCAATTGTATTTACCTCAGAAAGGGATGGGAATAAAGAAATATATATTATGAACAATGAAGGAAATAATTTGGCCAATCTGTCAAATAATTCTGCCCATGATTGGAATCCCAGGTATTATCCGGATAATCGGAAGATTGTGTTTCAATCACTTCGGGATGGCCCCATAAATTGGGAAATATATATGATGAAACTTGATGGCACCGGTCAAACCAACCTGACAAACCACCCAAGGACTGATTATTCATTCACTGTTCTTCCACTTCAAAATCCATAACCTGTAAACATTAACTATGCATGTGTTATTAATAACACAATACTTTCCACCTGAAATTGGTGCTGCCGCCACACGTTGGGGAGATTATGTCCAAATTTTAATCAAAAAAGGTCATCGCGTCACCGTTCTCTGCGAAATGCCCAATTACCCTCTTGGGACATATTTTCCAGGATATAAACGGCAATGGGTGAAACAAGAGAAGGTGTCTCCAAACTTAACCATAATTCGATCATTTGCATGGGCAAATAACCGGAATTCTGCCATCAAAAAACTGGGCCATTACCTCGTATTTATGTTTAGCGGCCTTTTAACGGCATTTAGATTAAAAAACTATCATGTGTTGATTGTGTCCTCACCACCGTTATTTGTCGGCGTTATTGGTGCTATTATTTCAAAAATAAAATCAATATACTTTTTCTTGGACATTCGAGATCTTTGGCCTGAATCTGTTATGGCACTGGGAGAGGTAAGGTCAAAATGGGTGTTTAACATGGGTAAAAAGCTCGAATCATTTATCTACAAATCAACAAACGGGTATATTCTCACGGTTCCTGGATTCAAAAAACATTTTACAAACCATTATCCAGAACAATTAAATAAACCAATGATTAACCTTATTAATGGCGTCAGTAATACGTTTTTTGATTTAGCGAAAAAATATGACAGAATACCGGGAAAAAGGTTTGCCGTTCTATATAGTGGTAATATGGGATTAGCTCAAGGTTTAGAATCGGTGATTGAAGCAGCAGACATACTGCAGAAATATCCTATTGACTTCAAATTTGTTGGCAGTGGCGTGAAACAAAAGGCATTAAAAACAAAAGCTGATAAACTGGGATTAAAAAATGTGGTGTTTCTACCAGTACAAAAAAAGGAAGAATTAATTAAATTGATTAAAAAGGCTTCTGTCTGCCTAGTTCCACTCAAAAACAATCCGCTTTTCAAGAATGCTATTCCCTCAAAAATGTTTGAATACATGGCTTGTGGCCGACCGGTCATTGTGAGTATTTCAGGTGAGGTGACCGAAATTATAAAAAAAGCAAAAAGCGGTTTAATTTCATCACCTGAAGATGCAAATTCTATAGCGGATTCAATACTGTATTACTACAATAACAGAGGTAAAATAATCGAACAGGGGCGAAATGGTGTGATGTACGTCAAAGAAAATGTCAGAAAAGAAGTGTTAATATCTCATGTTATGAAAAAAATGCAAAATGCAATTAACAAAAAGTCAACTTTATAGAGGATATTCGACAGAAATTATATGAGATTAAACAATGGGTAATGGAAAAACATACAATCGGAGTCTTTTGGGTTTTCTTTTAATTGCCGATATAATTGCAGGTTTTTTTGCATTTTCTATGGGATTAAAGATTAATATATTGAATGTAGAAGCCGGTTTATTAACTTGGTTTATATTTGCTGAAATATTATGGATATCATTATTTACCCTCTCCAATTT
The DNA here is from genome assembly GCA_913049525.1 of uncultured Fidelibacterota bacterium. GTDB lineage: Bacteria > Fidelibacterota > Marinisomatia > SCGC-AAA003-L08 > D37C17 > D37C17. The sequence continues at coordinate 5,618 of CAJWYZ010000033.1, forward strand.
ATATGACACCCGTGCGACCCTGTCGAGGTTTGAAGAAATATTAAGAATAGTTCCTACAGTTTATTTTACACTGATATTTATAATTACCGGTCAGGTGATGAATCTTTATCTACTTCCATTCGAATTAAAACAAATATTAGTGTATGGGTTTATACTTTCAGGATTTCTTATCCTCGGTAGAATATTGATTCATACCATTCAGAAATTATTGTTAAAACAGAATATTGGGCTGAAAAAAGCTGTGATTTTAGGTGTAAACCGGCGTGGAATAGATGTGTATGATAAATTACAGACAAGCTATCATCATGGCTTGGCCATTGCTGGATTTGTCCAAGCAAATGATGATCCAGATATATCTAAAAACAGTGAGCAGAACTTTGATATTCTTGGCAGTGAACAGACAATAAATCAAATTATAACTAAAAATCAAATTGATGATGTCATTATTGCCCTCGACAAGCCATCCCCCGAGCGAATAATGGATACCATCATGAATGTCAATGGGCATCCAGTTTCAATGAAAATACTACCGGACATGTATGAGGTGGTTACCGGATTGGCCCGTACCAACCAACTTGTTGGAGTGCCCTTGATTGATGTGAATTTGAATTTGGATACATTATATTCAAAACATTTAAAACGAATAATTGACATTTTTATTGCAACAATCTCTTTAATAAGTATTTTTCCATTTTGGATTCTCATCGCCCTGGGTATTAAAATAGATTCAAAAGGGCCCATACTCTATAAACAGGAACGAATTGGTATGGATGGAGAAAAGTTTTTAATTAACAAATTCCGCACAATGGTTTTAAATGCGGAAGACGACACTGGTCCTGTTTGGTCAGGGAAAGATGATAGCCGTATTACGTCATTCGGAAGTTTTTTACGAAGATTCCATCTGGATGAAACACCCCAATTAATAAATATTATTTTTGGGGATATGGCATCAATTGGTCCAAGGCCTGAAAGGCCTTATTTCATAGAGAGGCTGGAAAAAAAGTATCCCTTTTACAAAAGACGATTAAAAATCAGGCCAGGTGTATCGGGATGGGCCCAAATTAAACAACCTTATGATGAAAAATATGAAGACGTCCATCAAAAGTTGAAATATGATTTTTTTTATATCGAGAATTTAAGTTTTAGGCTCGATTTAAAAATTTTGTTAGGGACCTTTTGGGTTACAATCTTTGGACACAGCCGATAATTGGGGTTATAAGAATTATCTTTGATAAATTAACCAATTTAGGCCTAATTTCATTTTAGTAATCAATCAGATTTTTCAACGAGGGAAAGTATGACTGGAATATTAAAAAAAAATATTTGGCTTTTTATTTCCATTGATGTTTTAGTTATTTGTTTAAGTTTGTTCCTGAGTTATGCCCTTCGGTTTGACTTTATAATTCCAGCACAATATTTTGTAGAAATAAAATATGTATTAATCATTTTGTTATTTTCAAAGATTTCCACGTTCCTGTTTTTTAATTTGTATAAAGGAATGTGGAGATTTACAAGTATAGCCGATCTGATTAATGTAGTAAAATCCTCTTTTGTAGCTTCTCTATTTGCTATTGCTGTAATTGTATTGGTTCTGGATCCAAATGTAGCGCCTAGGAGTGTCCTTCTTATTGATTTCCTCTTGACGACAGTGGGTATTGCTTCCACAAGGGCAAGTGTCCGTGTTTTTGGGACAAAAATTTTACATCGGAATAAAATAAGAAGTAAGTATCCCTTGAGAATAAAAACTAAGTTACTCCTATTGGGTGCAGGAAGCAGTGGCGAAAAAATTATTCGCGAAATAAAAGAAAATCCATCTAGCCATTTCCAAATTATTGGCTTATTAGATGATGATTCCAATAAAGTTAATTCTACAATTCATGGTGTCCCCGTTTTAGGGAAAATTGATGACCTGCATACAATTCAAGCCCCCTATGATGAAATTCTTATTTGTGCACCCACTGCAACAAGCACCGAGATGCGGTCTATCGTAAATCAATGTAAAGTAGTGGGGAAACCCTACCGCACCATACCCACAGTGTACGAATTAATTGATAAACAAGTTTCAATCAAAACAATCCGAGACGTATCAATGGCCGATCTTTTGGGTAGGCAGGAAGTGCATTTAGATCGATCCCGTATTTCAAATTATATTTATGGGAAACGGGTGTTGGTCACCGGAGCTGGTGGCTCAATTGGCTCTGAATTAGTAAAGCAGTGTTTAGGCTATAATCCAGATCTTTTGGTGCTATTTGACCAAAGTGAACATAATCTTTTTAACATTGATAATATCTGCCAAGAACTCAGCAATAATGTTGGTATCCATCCCATATTAGGGGATATTCGTGACAAGAATATGGTTAATTCGGTATTTAATTCTTTTCAACCCCATGTTGTGCTACACGCAGCAGCATATAAACATGTGCCCATGCAGGAAAACAACCCATGGGAAGCTGTAATTACGAATGTACATGGAACCTCAAATGTGATTGAAGCTTGTGAGCAAAATAATGTTGAACGATTTGTATTGGTTTCCACAGATAAAGCAGTAAATCCAACAAATATTATGGGTGCCACGAAACGGGTAGTGGAGATTCTCATCCAAAGTAAAAATAAAAATTCGAATGTGAAATATATGGCGGTTCGATTTGGGAATGTAATTGGAAGCTCTGGAAGTGTAATTCCAACATTTCAGGAACAAATCAATAAGGGGGGACCCATCACAATCACAGACCCCGGAATGAAGCGGTATTTTATGTCAATTCCCGAAGCGGCCCAGTTGATTCTTCAAGCCGGCTCCATCGGAGAAGGGGGAGAAATATTTGTATTAGATATGGGTGAACCGGTTTTGGTTAAAGATATTGCATTTGAACTCATCAAACTCTCAGGATTAGAACCCGAATTAGATATTCAAATAAAATATATTGGACTGCGCCCAGGAGAAAAAATGTTTGAGGAATTAGTCATTTCTGGTGAAAATATTGTGGATACATCCCATGATAAAATAATGGTATTAAAAAATGGTGTAGATCACAGTTGGAATCATGTATTGGCAAAAATTGAAGAAATAACCCAATCAGCAAAATCATATGATTCCAATATCATAAAAAATAAACTAAAGGAATTTGTACCAGAATATGTACCATCGGTTCAGGAAGAAACGTTAAAATTATCTTCTTCTGGCAGAGTTGTGTTGAACTAAAAATTCCCGCCGATAGGATTAACCTTTTTATCCCTAATTTCCCGCAATGATTAACAAAATCTTGCGGGTTTTTATTTATCAGGCTATCCTGATCACAGGGAGTTTTTCCCAGTATGTATTCCAACTTCACACAACCAGCGAACTTTCAAATAATGGATTAGATCAAACACCTTTTTGGGCCAAAATGAATAGGTGGGGGACTTCGCCATCTAATAGGCAAAATGCATTTAACCTGTTGAATATCTCTTTTCTTAATAAGGTAAACCAATCTACCCAATTCAAAATGGGCATAGAAGGGGCGAGTTTGGGGGCAATAAACCATGGTGTTAATTCTGAATTATATATGAGTATTTCGCATAAAGGATTAACCTTTTTGGGGGGGCGAAAAAAACATAAACTGGGTGAAAATAATTCACCCCTATCTTTGGGCACTATGGTTGTGGGGTCAAATGCTATTCCCATACCTAGAGTGTCTCTTTCACTCTCCGAGGTTCATTTATTAAAGATTCACAGTAATCCAATCAAAATAAAAGGTGGCCTTTCCCATGGTTGGCTGGATAAAGGTATATATACAAAAGCACCCCTACTTCATGAAAAGTGGCTCTATTTTTCCTATGAACAAGAAAATTATTCAGGACACCTTGGCTTAGTTCACGAAGCAGTATGGGGCGGGGCAACCGAAACATTTGGTTCCCAACCCACTTCATCTGAAGATTTCTTTCGTGTATTTTTCCTTTTGGGTGGCTCTGGCGCATCAACATCCAAAGAACAAACCAATGCCTTAGGCAACCACCTGGGTATGTGGGATTTGGGCGTCAAGATAAAAAAGGCCAATTATAATTACCATGTCTACCTACAACATCCATTTGAAGACCAAAGCGGTGCCCGTTGGTTATTAAATTACCCCGATGGCCTTTGGGGATTGTCGATTCAGTCTCAAAACAAAAAGGCGAAGATGACTGATTTTTTAGTTGAGCTACTTTATACCATGCATCAAAGTGGCTCAGAAGAAGTATCAGATTCCACCTATGGATGGGACGATTATTATAATAATTATTTATATAGAGGCGGTTGGGTATATGAAGGCAATGTCATTGGAAATCCAATGTTTACATTAGGGCAAAATGAGATTCGTAATTGGCCTCATATCGTAAACAATAGAATAATGGCTCTTCACACTGGGGTTAAAGGGTTTATGTCAAAAAACGTTGAATATAAAATGTGGGTAACGTACTCAAAGAACTATGGTAATTACCATGATAAGGACCGTTCAAACAGAAGAGGAATTGACTATCAATTTGACAGTGGGTTAACGCAATTATCATATCGGTTAGATCTCACCACATACAAACTTCTTCCTCAGAAAAATATTGCCACAACATTATCCCTCATTGGAGACCAGGGAGAGTTATATAATAATTCTAAAATGTGGATGGTGGGGATAGATTGGTTTTGGGCCAAAACACACACCAGAAAAGACTGAATACGGTTATTATAAGTTTGGGTACGCTTTCTTGGTAGTTAAGAGAGTATAAATGCCTTAAATTCCTCGCCATTATGGTGAACAAAAGTCCCCAAAAGGTTAATCAATGA
>CAJWYZ010000034.1 GCA_913049525.1 uncultured Fidelibacterota bacterium
GAGTAAAAGAAATATTTGCAATTCCCGGGGATTTCAATATTGCCCGATCAGGATTCAATTTAGCAACTGCAATTCCCCATTCAGGAACTGGCCCTTTTGATTTTTCATTGAAATCATTCATACTGCTGGTAATATAGATAGAGTAAGGCCTTGTAATTACTTCCCCAAAGTTTAAAACTAATTGATCTGCTTCAGATTGAATAAGTTCTACAATTTCAGGTATATCTGTTACATTGCCGCCATAGATTTCCAATGTACATTGCCCCATGGCAGTGGAAAACGTATCCGCCATTACCGGGTGGACACAACATATAAGACAAAAGAAATGCCGCATCATAACATAGATACCGGATCAACGTCAATTTGAATACGTACACCCCGCCATTTTCTTTCAAAAATTGTAAAGCCAATTGTACTATGAATAAATTGATGAAGGCTGCTGATATTTCGATTCTTGGATTTAATAATTAAATGTGCCCGCCAATTGCCCTTAATTTTTTCAAGTGGTGCTGGTGCGGGGCCCAATATTTTATAATTAACATTTCCCTGTAATTTTCTGCCTACCATTTGGGCAAAATTATTTACAATTAATTTATTTTCCCCTGTAAATAAAATTCTTCCAATTCGTGAAAATGGGGGATAGGTTAACTCCTGTCTTTGGGCCAAGGACACATTGTAGAATTTTTTGGTATTTAAGGCGGCTGCAGTTTGAATATAAACATCGTCCGGGTTATAGGTTTGAATGATTGCCAGACCTGGTTTATCCCTTCTTCCGGCCCTTCCGGCTACTTGATAAATCAATTGAAATACACGCTCACCCGCCCGAAAATCAGGGAAAAATAAGCCGGAGTCTGCATTGATCACCCCTACCAATGTAACATTTTCGAAATCCAGACCTTTGGCAATCATTTGTGTACCAAGCAGAATATCCGCTTTCCCATTGGCAAATTGTTCAAGAATTTTTAAGTGAGATCCTTTTCTACGAACTGTATCCATATCCATCCGCAAAATATCTGCATTGGGAAATTTCTGCTGCAGCACATCTTCTACTCGCTGGGTACCTGAACCAGCAAAGGTCATATTTTCTGCAGTGCATTTATTACAATTTGATTCTGGAATTTCAACTGATTCGCAGTAATGACAATGTAAATTATTATCCGTTCGGTGAAATGTTAATGCCACAGAACAGTTTTCACATTTTTTAATTTCACCACATTCCAGACATTGGTGAACACGGGAATATCCTCTACGGTTTTGAAGAATAATTACCTGTTCATATCTTTCCAAACGATCATTAATTGCCTCCGTTAATGACCTGCTTAATAATGCACTACCATCATCAGAGTATTCCTTCTTCATATCAACCAACTCCACTGCAGGATAATTTGATTTCCCATATCGCTTTGTGAGTTTGAGTAGTGTGAATTTCTTTTGCAGGGCATTATAATAGCTTTCTAAACAGGGTGTGGCGCTGGTTAACAGTACAATTGCATTTGCTTGTTTACCCCGTACCATAGCCACATCTCTGGCATGGTAGCGGGGAGCGGGATTTTCCTGTTTGTAGGATGACTCCTGCTCCTCATCAACAATAATGAGTCCCAAATTTTTCAGCGGTGCAAAGATGGCAGATCGTGCTCCTACCACTACAGAGTATTCCCCTTTTTTTAATTGCTGCCAAGTCCATCCTTTTTCAGCTTTTGTCATTCGGCTATGCCAGAGTGCAACCCGGCTACCAAAGGCTTTTCGAAACCGAATGGCAACCTGTGGGGTGAGAGCAATCTCCGGAACCAAAACCAGCACAGATTGTTCATCTTCAACAGTAGTCTGTGCCAACTTGAGATAAACCTCGGTTTTTCCTGAGCCAGTTACCCCATGCAGCAGATATGGATGAAATCCTTTCCCTGTATTTTGAATGGTATCAACCACACCCTGTTGTTCTTTTGATAATTGAATGTTTTGAATATCGCCCGGGCCCATAATTTCAAAAGGGTCCGTGATTTGTGGTTGGGAGAGAGTTTCAACCAAACCGGATTTCTCTAATTGACCACAAACTGTATGGGGAGAAGATGCAAATTCTGTTAGCGATGCCGTTTTTACTGGTTCATTAATATTAGAAAGCGCTTTCAATAACCTTTTTTGAGCGGGTTTTTTATTTTCAAAAGTAGGAATTACATTTAATCCTTTGGTAGTTATTTTTACAAATTGAACTTGCTTTGGTTTATACAATTTTAAAAATGAATTGGGAACTGCAGCTTTTAATACCTGACCTAATGGAGTGATATAATACTGAGATATCCATTCCAGAGTATGCCACAATTCTTCAGGAAATTGAAGTTCTTTTTCCCGGATAGAATCAATAGGCAGTATTTTACCCTTATATTCAGAATCTGGATTTACCGCCACTACAAACCCCGCCTGCATTCTTCGGTTGATTGGTGCATTTACACAGGTACCCGGTTGAACGGTACCATTTAGGGAAGCAGGAATTTTATAGGTGAAAGATTTAAAACTAGAAATTGGAAAACTAACTCGAGCAAACATGGGGTTAATTTAGAACGAGATACCTATTTCTTTGACTATGTATAAAACAGGTCGTGATAATTGACAAAATCTTTCAAAAATAATAAAGTAGCACCTCTGGAAAAGCAAAGGAATGGAATTCCGAAAGATTAGATGTTTTGGGGATTTAAAATAAATCTGCCTTGTTATCAATATTCATTTTATCTGCTTCGTTAAATTTTAGACAGTGCTAACAATTCATTGGCTTAATACTAATTAAAAAAACCCTCGAAAAACGAGGGCTTTTTTAACTTCAAATAAGATTTTGCTATTACTTTTCAGCCACTACTTTCAGCTTTACTCTACCACTAAAACCATGCCCCAATTTCACATCTACAAAATATTTGCCGACGTTATTAATAGTCTCTTCAATCTCTATCTCTTTTTTGTTTACGGTATATCCTTTTTCAGCAATACCATCTACAATCATTTGTGAAGTAACAGAACCAAATAGTTTTCCTTCTTCCCCAGCTTTCAACTCAAATTTTAAGGAAAGTTTGTCTAACTGTTTTCCCAATGCCTCCAAATTGTCACGGGTTTTAGCTTCCTTTTTCTGTTTGGCATCAATTTCTTTTTCAGTAGCAGCAATGTTTACTTTGGTTGCCTGCTTTGCCCATCCTTTAGGTATGAGATAATTGCGGGCATAGCCAGCTTTTACTTCAAGTATTTCACCCTCACCCCCCAAACTATCAATGGATTGTTTTAGAATTATTTTCATTATGTTCTCCTAAAAATGCCGTGGATCAACTGAGTAAGGCAAAAGTGCAATATTTCTAGATTGCTTGATTGCCCTTCCAAGATGTCTCTGGTGTTTTGCACATACGCCGGTTACATGCCCAGGTATAATTTTCCCCTGATCAGTAATAAATTTCCGCAGGGTTTTAAACTCTTTATAATTTATTTTCTGCTCCGAATTTTCACAGAAAATACAAATTCTTCTATTGCTTACAAATGCCATAATTATTCCTCTTCACTTACTGCGGCTGTCTCGTCCGCATTTTCTTGTTTGGATTCGATATCTTCTTCCGGCGATACTTCATCGTCGGCCGTATCTTTTTTATCTGATTCGTTTTCTGTTGCTTCCAAAGGCTCTTCATCAGCCTTCGCTTCACCAACTTCAACTGATTCTTCCTCATTCTCAACTTCAGAGGTATCCGCTTCTTTTGTTTCAGTCTCTGGATCTAATTGTTCATCACCGCCTTCTGATGTCACCTCATCAGCTGTGGCATCTATGGTATCATTTTCCTGCGTTGTAACTTCAGTGGGTTCAGTTTCTGTTGTTTTTGTAGGTTCAGAACTTGATTCAGTTCGTTGGGATTCACGGGTTTTCCCGGCAATCTGTGTATCCAAATCTTCTGCCTGTTCCAGTACATTTTCTTTTTCAATGCTGGTTGTCAAATATGCCAAAATATTGGGATTCTGCTCCAACTCTACAGCAAATTCTCCGGTGCATTTTCCTTCTCCATTATAATGGAGAAGAACATAGGTACCATATCTTTGCTTATCTATAAAATATGCTAATTTTCGTTTTCCCCAAAGTTCCATTGCAAGAGGAGAGCCACCAATCTTCTTTAGGCTTTCCTCAACGCTAAGGATAATATCTTTCAACCGCCCGGATTCCAGGCTTGGGTGAACGATATATAATGTTTCGTAATAGTTCATAATTACTCCTTATTAAAATTTAAAATAAAAATGGTGCAATAACCAATGAGACCACTGACATTAACTTAATCAATATGTTCAGTGACGGTCCGGAAGTATCTTTAAATGGATCGCCTACCGTATCACCTACCACCGCCGCTTTGTGAACATCAGAACCCTTGCCATATGATTGCCCATTTATTTCTGTTCCCTCTTCAATCATTTTCTTTGCATTATCCCAGGCGCCACCTGCATTAGATTGAAAGATTGCCATAGCAACACCACTTACTGTTACACCTGCCAGCAAACCACCTAACGCCTGTGGTCCCATATTTACGAAATTACCCAATAGCCCAATTAAAATGGGAGTAACTACTGCCAATAATCCTGGCAATAACATCTCTTTGATGGCGGACTGAGTTGAAATTTCTATACATTTTTCGTGATCTGCTTTCATTAATCCAGCCTCATAGGTAGATTTATCTTCATCAGACCAAGATGATTCATCGCCTTTGCCTAATACTTCAAGAGCTGCTTTTAATTCAGGTATGTCTCGGAATTGACGTCGCACTTCTTCAATCATCGCCATTGCTGCTCGTCCAACTGCTCCCATTGCCAATGATGAAAATAAAAATGGTAACATTGCACCTATAAATAATGCCGCCATAACTATTGGTTCTGAAATATTAATTATAAAAGGAGATTCTCCTAATTTACTTTTTATTATTTCACTAAATGCAGCAAACAATGCTAACGTTGTTAATGCCGCTGACCCAATAGCGAATCCTTTGCCGATGGCGGCTGTGGTATTACCTACGGCATCTAATTTATCTGTCCGTTCTCTTACCTCAGAAGGCAAACCTGCCATTTCAGCAATACCGCCAGCATTATCAGAAATAGGACCGTATGCATCAACCGCTAATTGAATACCCGTATTGGCTAGCATTCCCAATGCTGCCATTGCAATGCCATATAATCCTGCGCTCTGATGGGCAAAGACAATTGCCACCGCAATAATTATTACTGGAATAAAAGTTGATTGCATTCCCACGCCTAAGCCTGCAATAATATTGGTAGCTGATCCTGTAATAGACTGATCAACTACTGATTTAACAGGTTTAGTACCAGTTCCAGTGTAATGTTCTGTTATGAGTCCAATTCCTAAACCTGCAATCAAGCCAATTACAGTAGCTCCAAAGACCCCCATGGCAGTATAGGTAATTCCATCCTTTATAATTTCTGCAGGAAGAAAGTTGTTAATTAATAGATACATTGCAGCAACCATTATTCCTGAGGATCCAAACTCACCAATATTTAGTGCTTTTTGAGGGCTACCACCTTCTTTAACGGAAACCATAAAAGTTCCTATAATGGAAACAATAATTCCGGCTCCTGCAATATATAGAGGCAGTGTTACATAGGCCAATTCTCCAAATATTGCCCAGCCTAAAACCATCGATCCAATAATAGCACCAACATAAGATTCAAACAGGTCAGCACCCATACCGGCAACATCGCCCACATTATCGCCTACATTATCTGCTATAGTAGCAGGATTTAGCGGATGATCTTCAGGGATTCCTGCTTCCACTTTACCAACTAAATCTGCACCTACATCAGCAGCTTTAGTATAAATACCGCCACCCACTCTTGCAAATAATGCAATAGAAGATGCGCCTAATGAAAAGCCTGTAATGGTTTGTATTAATTTTTGAGGATCTGAAAATAGTTCTAAATGGTCATAAACAACATATAAACCTGTTACACCTAATACTCCTAATCCCACGACGCTTAGTCCCATTACGGATCCGCCAGTAAAAGCAACATTCAATGCTATTGCTAAACTTGATTGTGCTGCATTGGTGGTTCTATTGTTGGCCTTTGTGGCAACTCTCATACCCAAATACCCTGCTAGGGCGGAAGCTATTGCACCAGACAAAAATGAGATGGATACCAACCAGGAATCACCTTGGCTACTTGCCGCATACGCCAACAAACATGCAACTATTACAACAAAAATCGCCAATACACGATATTCAGCTTTTAAGAATGCCATAGCCCCATCTGCTATACTTGCTCCGATTTGTTTCATTCTATCGGAACCCTCATCTTGATTGTTAATCCAACTCGTTTTCCAAAATGCATATACCATTGCCAAAACTCCGGCACCTAATACATAATATAAATTATTCATCTACACCTTTCTTTTTTGTTTTTTCATTAAATTGATTCATTGTTTCTTTTATACCATGGGAAAGATAATACTCAATTCCTTCACATGCTTTTTCAATCATATCATTTACGATTTCTTTTTGTCCATCCCTAAAAGGGTTAAGCACATATTTTTCAGCAGGCCGCATTTCATCCTCAGTTGCAATTCCAATACGAAGACGATTAAAATTTTCAGACTGAATCTGATAAATAATAGACTCAATACCTTTATGTCCACCTGTACCACCACCATCTCTAAAGCGGAGAGTCCCTAGCGGGAGATCAATATCATCATACACCACTAATAACTGATTCGGCTCAACCTTGAAAAATTGCTTTACATCTAAAATCGAGATACCACTATTATTCATAAAAGATGTTGGTTTAATGCAAATAAGGTCTCCCTTTTTAGCTAGGAGATAATCTCCCTTTCCTGCTTGAAATGTCAAAGATCTTTTTTCGGTAAACCGGTTTAAAACCCAGAAGCCGAAATTATGTTTCGTATCTGAATATTTCCTGCCGGGGTTTCCTAATCCCACCAGGATATGCATTATTCAGATCCTGCGTCCTGTTCTTTAGAAGCATCACCACCTTCAGCTGGCTTCTTGTCTCCACCTTCGCCTTCTCCTTCTCCTTCAGCGGGGGCTTCACCTTCTTCATCCATAAATTCTTCTTCTTCTTCTTCAACAACTGGTTCAATCTCTTTCATGGCATGTGTAACAGATGCTAAAACGGTATCTTCAGGGGTGATTAATGTAATTTTTTCATCTAGCTGAAGAATTCCTACATTGATAGCATCACCTATGGCCAAACCGCTAACATCCGTTTCTACAAATTCGGGGATATCGCCCGGAAGACAAGCAATTTCTATTTCCGTTGTTGCTTGGCTTATCACTCCACCTTCTTCTGTGACACCAATAGGGTCTCCAATGAGGTGTACGGGTATTTTAATATTTACAGCTCTATCCATACGAATGCCATACAGGTCAATATGAAGAACTTGATCGGTCACAGGATGGTATTGAACAGATTTAAATAATACATTCTGTTTTTTCTCCCCAACGGAAATATTAAAAATACGTGCCCCAGATTTTACAGCTTCATGAAAATCTCCCTGAGAGATAACAATTGGTGTAGAGTTTTCAGAGTTTGGGGAATAATATATTCCGGGAATCATTCCTTCTCTTCGCAATTGTTTCACGCCTTTTTTTCCCAAGCTTTCACGTTTATTAATATCAATTTTATGTTCGTTTGCCATTTTCTAATACTCCTACAATTTAATTAAAATCGCGGAACATGGAACTTAAAGAGGTCCCCTCCACGATTCGTTTTATGGATTCACCAAAAATGTCTGCAACGGAAATAACTTCCAATTTATCAAACTCCTGGTTTTCATTCAGTTTAATGGTATCACATACTATCACTTTGGATATAGGTGAATTCTTCAGTTTTTTAATTGCCCCACCTGATAAGACGGGGTGAGTTGCTACCGCAATTACAGATTTTGCACCTTCATTAATGGCTGTTTCAGCAGCATTACATAAGGTGCCGGCCGTATCTATCATGTCATCAATAATAATGACGTCTTTATCCTTAAGGTCACCCACCAAGTTTGCAACTTCGGCCTGATTGGGTTTGGGTCTCCGTTTATCAATAAGTGCAAAGCCTATATTTAGTTTTTTCGCATAGGATTGACTCATTTTAGCAGAACCAACATCTGGAGCCAGCACCACACCGGACTCTTCATTCAGGTTTAACCCTTTCAATTTGTTCAATAAAACCATGCGTGAATACAAATGATCAAAAGGAACATTCGCAAAGCCCTGAATTTGTGCAGAGTGCAGATCCATTGTAATAATTCTGCTCACTCCAACAGCTGTAATCATATCCAACATTAGTCGCGAAGAAATAGGAACACGTGGTCTGTCCTTCCTATCTTGTCGACCATACCCAAAATAGGGAATTACTGCCACTACATTTTGAGCAGAGGCTCGTTTGGCTGCATCCAAAACCAATAAGAGTTCCAGAATATTTTCAGCTGGAGGATTGGTAGATTGAATAATGAAAACATCCTCATTGCGAATATTTTCTTCAAAGGCAACGGATAGCTCTCCATCACTAAATGTTTGGATATCTAATTGGCCTAAAGGAATGCCCAGATAATCTGCGATTCCTTTTCCCAATTCAGGATTTGATCTGCCAGTAAATACTTTCATATATGCTGGGGGACAGGGAGTCGAACCCCGATCGCATGGACCAAAACCATGTGTCCTACCATTGAACGATCCCCCAAAATAAATTTGAATGGATTACGAAATAAGTACATTGGATTAGCAACGAAAAACGGGAGAGGAAAGAAAGGTTTGGTATGGAGAAAAATTCTCCAATAAAGCTTCAGCCTTTTGATGGTTATCAAAGACGCCAAACACAGTCGAGCCACTCCCCGACAGACCGGCATATAAAGCACCTGCTTTTTGCAGTTTTTCTTTAATGTTGCTAATCTCTGGATATGTTTTACGGATAACCCGTTCGAAATCATTGTCAAATAACTCCCATTTCATTGGCTTTGAAAGGGGCGAAAATTTAGGATGCCTTTTATTAGGCTGCAAAGTTTTATTTAAAGCATGGTAAGCCCAAGGCGTTGAAATACGAATGGGGGGGACAACCAATAAAAATGAATATCCCTCCAGCAGATTAGGATCAACAGGAGTTAAAATATCTCCAATACCTTCCACTAATTGGACCCCTCCCTTGATAAAAAAAGGAACATCTGCTCCTATTTCTGCACCCATTTTTTCTAATTTCTGTAGGGAAAAATTGAGCTTCCAAAGGTGATTTAAGGCATTCAAGGTTGCGGCTGCGTTTGAGCTACCACCACCTAGCCCGCCACCTATGGGAATTTGTTTTATTAAATGGATGGCATATTCTGTATCTACTTTTCCCGCCATTGAACGGATTAATTGGTAGGCTTTGGAAATTAAATTACTTTCATCAACCGGAAGATCTATACCCTCTACTGATAGTTGATAAGATGGCAAGGGACGAAACGCTAATGCATCTTCTAAATCCACCTCCAAAAAAATGGACTGAATATTATGATAGCCATCCTCACGCTTATTCAGGACTTGCAGTCCGAGATTTATTTTAGCATTGGAGGTGTAATGATGGGTGTTAATTAGTTCAGATTGAATAATGAATCCATTAGTAAATGAAGGGGGAAATTACAATATCTATTTTATAAAGGATGATAAGGTTGCTATTTTAATTATACTTTCTGTTTTTTACTCCAACTATCTCGAAGTCCAACGGTTCTGTTAAAAATCAACTTTTCTTCCGTCGAATCTAAGTCTAAACAAAAATAGCCATTCCTGAGAAATTGGTAATTTGTGCCTATTGCAGCACCTTGAAGACCAATTTCCAATTTAACCTCTGATGTTTTAATGAGTGAATTTGGATTTAGATACTGTATAAAATCGTCCCCATCTGTCTCGGGGTTTTCTACATTAAAAAGATGGTCATAAAATCGTACCTCTGCATCTACCGCATGCTTAGCAGATACCCAGTGTAATGTACCTCTAACCTTTCTTCCATCATCTGACCATCCACCCTTTGTTGCAGGGTCATAGGTACAATGGATTTCAGTCACCTCTCCTTTTTCATTTTTAATGAAATCCGTACAGGTAATATAATAAGCATGTTTTAATCGGACCTCTCTTTCTAGTCCCAGGCGGAAAAACTTCTTTGGTGGGTTTTCCATAAAATCAGATCGCTCAATATACAGTTCTCGGGCAAATGGCAGTTTACGTTTACCTGCTGATTCATCTTCCGGATTATTTTCGGCATCCAATTCTTCAACCTGTTCTTCTGGATAGTTGGTGACAATAACTTTAACAGGGTCTAATACTGCCATTGCTCGCAATGCGCGTTTATTTAAATCTTCCCTCAGGCAGTGATCTAATAAAGCCATAT
>CAJWYZ010000035.1 GCA_913049525.1 uncultured Fidelibacterota bacterium
AAAACAAACTGTCCCTGGTCAGTGGTAAAATGTGAAATAACAGGGGTTTGCTTATTATCTGTATCCGCAGTCACCTGATATGTAAGATAATTGCCCAGCTCTCTGTCAGTTATATATCCATCTCCGTTGGTATCAGCCATACCCTTCTCTAAACCGCTTTTAATATTTTTTACAAATGGGCTATGGCCCCATTCAGCACGTTCCTGGGCAATTTCTCCCTTTTTCCCAGCTGTGATAACGGTTCTAGAACCTCCAGCTGAAATCTTTTTTAAATAATTTGGGGTATTTACATCCAGATCTAAACCACGACTACCTACACCCATAAGCCCGCTGTAACATGCATCCATTAGAAAAAGCATATCTTTGGCAGGTGTCATATTAGAAAGTCTATTCATCTCACTCATTGGTATTGACGTAGAAAATAAATCACTGCTTTTACCATTTATAGGAATCAAATAACCTTCTTCTCCCCCTGATGGCAGGGGTTGTGTCATACCATGCCCCGCAAAATATATCAGTACACGATCATTTTCAGATGTATTTTCAGCTAATTTTTGCATACTTTTCTTTATGCCGTTCAGTGTTGCATTATCATCTAATAATATTTCAATATTCTTTTCAGGAAAACCAAGTTTCTCTACAAGTAATCTTTGCATTTCTTCTGCATCAGCTACTGCATAATTCAATGGTTTTTCAAATTGGTATTCGTTTATTCCTATTAACAATGCCCAACTATCAGCATAAAAGTTGATCTCTTCCTGGGCTGTGTACAGCATCCCAATAAATAATATCATTACTATGTGTTTATAAAAACTAATATACTGCATCTTTAATCTTCCTTAATTAGTACCCTGCGTATTCATGACAGGCATTACAATCTTGAGTATTAGGTGGTAATTTATCTAATTTATTTTGTAAAACTTCATGATCCTGTTCTGAGAAAGGAAAAGTTATGAGAGAATCAAATTTATGCGAATAAGCGGAAATAACTTTTTTACGAACGGTTATGGAATGGAGCAGAACAGAAAAAGCCTTATCTTGATTCTTTAAAATAGTTGTCTTCTTAAAAATGGGGTCATTTATATTAATTGCTGCATTCTTAGATAATTGAGTTGAGAACGCAATTAAAACAATAAACAGGAACGTAACCAGGAGCATCATTCTAATTAATGGCGTTCGATTAGACACAGATAGATGGTATATCTAATTATTATACTGAAAACAATTAGAACCCCAGGGGCTTTGTATCTGCATAATCCCGCACAAGCTGTTCAACTTCATCACGACCCACCAACTGAATTTTATTTTCAGCATCTTCGTTAGGGGGTTCAGCATCTCCGTTAGGGGGTTCAGCATCTTCATTAAGAGGGTAAGCCAACACATAATTCTCCATTAATTTATCATAAAAGAGCATGAGTGAATCACCTAAAACTCTGATACGCTCATCTTCTATAATTTGTTGACGTTTGGTTTTTAACTTTTGATCTATTTCAGATTTGGCACCTGAACTTCTTACAAATGGCATAATTACCTCAATTTACCTTCAGTAACTTACTGATATTTTCGGGTATTTTTCCATTGGTTTATGGAATCAAAAGAGGATTTAATATTTTCTCCAACATTATGCTCCTTAGCATAGAGGAGAACAGTAGCCCTTTCCAGCGTTTCATTTGCGAGGACTTTAGCTAATACTTCTACAGATTTCTCTCTGGTCAAGTTTTCCACTGCCTGAATAAGCTCCTCATTTCTATTAAAATTACCGTTATAATCAAATGCCATGGTATAATATTTACCAGCCTGTTCTTCGATACTGGTGGGCTTTTCTTTTATTTTTTCAATAACAGAATTTTTAATAGCCAAAAAATCTTCTTCAGGTAATTGTCTGAGAGAATCTGGCAAGGTTAATGAGAACTGTTCCGCCTGATTAGCTAAATATTCTGCAGGATGATTTCCAGATTGGATAATAAAATAGAAATAACTGGATTTCTCTGCACTGGCAGCTCCACCCCACACAATATAACCCAGCTGCTGATTGGTTCGCATTTCCAGAAAGAACGGTGACCCTACAAAATTACCAATAACCTGAGCTTGCGCAGCTTCTTCAATACTGTTTTCACCAAAATACTGCAATCGCCATAAGCATGAATTGTTCACCTGAGTTTTCAAAACCTGAGTAATATCTTCTCCAGCTGTGAAATCAAGACGTCCCTGATGGATTACCTTTTTCCATTTCTCCGGCTTGATTTTCAAAATTTCTGTAAATAAATCCGTATTTACTCTGGCTTGACTCTCAGACACATTGCCATATATCAAACCTTCAATATACCCTTTCTTTAATAGCGCTTTTGAAAACTCCTTCACTTCAAATAATGTCATTTTGCCAGCTTCATCAGCCATTTCCGGACTGTTATAATAATATTTTCTAAGCATTTTCCGCATACCCTCACGTGCAATACCAGTAGCATTTCCTAAGGCAACATTTTTCCAGTCTCTAATCATTTTATCCCGAAGTGCTTCAAACTGTCCTTCAGGAATAGAAATATTTTTCATATTTAGAAGGACTTCTTTTAACAAATCATCAATTGAGTCACTATATCCGTTAACAACGATGGAAATTCCCTCAGCATCATTGGATACATTATAATTCATACCTGCCAATTTAGCAGGATAAGACGCCTCGTTCATTGACTCATTAACTGCAGCGATATACAAGGTCATTAGCACCTGGCTGCGTAAATCAGTAAATTTTTCTGGGGAGTATATTTTATATCTATAGGATGCCTTAGGCCGCTGAAAATCGGTATCTCTTCCCCAATACAGCTTAAGTCCTTCAGAATCTTCCAGAAGTATAGGGTCTTGACTTACATTATTAGATCCAGATAGCAAGTTGGCATTTTCAGGCAAGTATAGATTTGGCTCAGGAAGATGTAATTCCGCATACATGGTTGGTGCTGACAATTTATCAAACACGCTGCCTTCAATCTCTTCATAATTATAATTCGATTTATACCAGAACTCTTCCAGCGGCGTTTCCTGTCTGCTGTCAGAAAGTACACAGAGCATATTTTTAGGATGGATGTAAGATAGAACTTTCAAATATGCTTCAGGATCCGGATTTCCAAAATGGTACTCTACTCGATGGGCAATATCCATGGGGTAAAATGCCAGATTATTGGCAAAGGAAATTGCTTTCCAAGCTCCTTCCCCCTTATCAGAATACACCTCTTCCAGTTTGGCAATAGTTTGCTGTTCATTAAAAATATAGTTTTTAAATCCTTCTTTTTTTAACATGTCCACATAGGAAAAGAAATAACCCAGGACTTCCTGATAATTAGACACACCCTTCTCCGTAAGCTGTATATTGACTCCAGCAGAACCATAGTCTGGAGTATCAGGGCTTCCACCACCATTAAGACCTGTTGCTAAACCTTTATCCTTCAAGAATGACAATAAGCTCCCTTTGCCTTCATGCCCCATAAGGCTGCCCAAAATACTCATAGGCTTACTATCATAATATTGATATAAATCGATAGGCAAAGGGAATTCCAATCCCAATTCTTTCTTATCTTTTACCGGTTTAACCCTAATGAGACGCAGTGCATCTTTCTCAGATAAATAAACCGGCGGGTATTCAATATCTGGAGCTTGATTATTCTTAATTTCGCTGAAATAGGTATGTGCCCAAATTTCCATATCAGCAATGGGATATTTGCTTAGTAATGCCAATGCCATTTGATTAGCAGAATAATATTTTTTATGAAAGTCCAGTAAAACTTGACGATCGACTTTTTCTAATGTTTCCAGCGATCCAATTTCAAAATGGTTACTAGGATGATCACTATTATAAATATTTCGTTTTATTTGACGCATGCGCCAGTAATCATGCTCGAGATTTTTTTGGAATTCAGAATTTACTGCATTCTGTTCACGAGTTGTGTAATCAGGGTTAAATGCAGGGGCTATGAAAAATTGAGCGAATCGGTCTAAAGCGCCCTCATAGGCTTCATGAATGACCTCGAATAAATAATTGGTATGATCTTCTGCAGTATAGGCATTAGAGTAACCACCATTATTAGACAGGTACATCTTGTAATCTTCTACATCTGGGTATTTTTCAGTCCCTAGAAATAATAAATGTTCTAAAAAATGAGCCAAACCCTGGGCATCTTTCGGGTCAGATAGCGATCCCACTTTCACATTCATGGATGCCGCGGATATATTATATTTGGGATTAGATATTAGAATGACTTTTAATCCATTATCCAACATGAAAGTCTTGGTTTCTGTTTCATCTAGGGGATGTTTGTCTGGGATGTTAATAACTGTGGTATTCATGGAAAATTTCCATAATAAAATAAAAATAACAAGTACGGTAACTAAAATATATTGTTGATTTTTCTTCATAGTAACTCCTTTAGAAATTAATTTATCAGTAAATTAAATATTTTTTTCTTAATTCAATAAATTGTGTATAGGTAGTGTCACTCGCTAATAATTTTTCGGCTGTGATATCCTTCTCATTGGCAAGTCTTAGTCTGTCTGAACCATATAATTTATCAATAAAATTGGTATCTAGAAACTTGAATTTTTCAGGATGTTGATCTTGTAGAATTTGAAGAAGATGTATTGTCCATATCAATGGGTGTTCTAATGTTATTATACGAATCCCTTTACACTCTTCTCCCTCATATTTTGGATATTTTGCAGCGGGTATAGATTGAGGAGTGAAACTGATTAATTCATATTTATCACTCTTTGAACTAAATTTCTGCAACTTATCAGCTAGAACTTTATTATCCAACCATGGCGCGCCAAATAGTTTAAAGGGCAAATCTGTTCCCCTGCCTTCAGATAAATTGGTTCCTTCTAACAAACATAAACCCTGATAGAGCCAAGCCGTTTCTACATTTGGCATATTGGGCGATGGTGGTACATTGAAAGCATGCGCCTTCACCTTTTCATCAATTTTACCTTTGTATGCAATTACATTTAAATCTGCTTTCATACCATTTTCTAGCCAGCTTTCCCCATTTATCATCTGCGCCAATTCTCCCACACTCATTCCATGACGAACAGGAATAGGATGCATCCCTACAAATGATGCAAACTCCATTTCCAATATTACTCCCTCAACCTCATGACCTAACGGATTTACTCTATCCAAAACAATAAAAGGAATACCATTTTCAGCCGCGGACTCCATTGCCAGAGTTAAAGTACTCACATAGGTATAATAACGAACGCCAATATCCTGCATATCAAAGATCAGGATATCAATTCCCTTGAGCATTTCGGATGTGGGCTTCTTTGTTTTTCCATACAAGCTATAAATGGGTGCGCCTGTGAGATTTTCAAATCCATTATCCACTTTTTCGCCTGCCCCTACTACTCCCTTAAAGCCATGTTCAGGGGAAAATACTGCCTTTATTCTTACACCTTCATCGTGAGCCAGTTTAATGAGATGATCATCGTGGTAATCCACTGAAGTATGGTTTACCACTACAGCTACATTTTTCCCCTTTAATACAGAAAATCCATCTTCAGATAAAACTTCAAGTCCATTTTGGTACTGCCCCCCCACTGCACTAAAATAGCCTGTGATAAAGAGTATTACTGCAAACCCAAAACCTCTTTTCCATCCCAAATAATGTAGCCCATGGACAACTGCCAAATTCAAAACAACTGCTGCTCCAATGTACCAAGTCCATGCAACACCCAGCCATTGGAGAAAAAATACCGTACCTAAACTCGAAAGAAGTCCAAAAATCAGAACCGGGGTGGTAAACTTTTTATTTGAACATGACAGAATAAACAAACCCAACAGGCCCCCATAAGTGAAAGATGCAATTTTTAAGCCCAATACCACTACAGCGGTATTGCCTTCATCAAAAAGTAACGCTAATGAAATAAGTAGAATTGCCCAAACTCCGCTCACAATCAGAGACCGTTTCAGGCTGATATTCTTCTGCATCCAATCGTGAATAGTGGATGATGCCAGTGAATTAATGGATGAACTGAGTGTGGACATTGCCGCTGAAAGTACACCAGCCAAAAGTATCCCTCGAATACCAATGGGCAAATGATCAACAATAAATGTAGAAAGTTCTCTGTCTTTAGTCATTTCAACACCGCCAGTAAATAACCAAATGAGGGAACCCGCTAATAAGAATATTAAAAATTGTAGAAATACAAAAAATCCACTGCCAATCATGGCTTTTCGGGCAGAACTGAGATTACTGCAGGCTAGTACCCGCTGGACCATCATATAATCAGCGCCATGGGAGGCAAAGGAAAGCAGAATTCCCCCTAAGAAAGCAGAACCAAAGAACCATGCATCCTTGAACATATTATCCGTGGTAAAGCGAAATATCCGTGTTTTACCAGCTTCTAATAAGGGTTCCCAACCTGAAAATTCTGAAGAGTTCAAAATGAAGAATATGACAATAGCGCCCCCTGTCAAATACAACACAAATTGAAAGCTGTCCACCCAGAGAACGGTACGAATACCACCAGACAGAGTATAAACCATAGTCACTGCACCAATTATGAGAACAGCCATCCAAATGGGCCAACCCGTCACTACCTGTACTACCACTGCAGTAGCCAGAAAGCGTACCCCATCTGCAAATAATCGGGTAATGAGAAATATTCCTGAAGCAGTCTTCTGAACCGGCTTACCAAAACGTGAGCCTAATATCTCATATATGGAAGTAATATTCCCTTTAAAATATTGTGGGAGGAGAAAAATCGACACCAATACTCTCCCCAGAATATAACCCATTGCCAATTGCAGAAAGAACCAGTCACCACGGTAGGCTAATCCAGGTACGGACACAAAAGTAAGTACAGATGTTTCTGTTGCCACAATGGAAAACATAGCCACCCACCAGGGCGTATTGCGTCCAGCTAAAAAATAATCCTCTGCTGATTTATTTTTCCGGGAATTATAAATGCCGTAGGCAGAAATTCCACCTAGGAAGAAAAGAATAATACCTAGATCAATATAATGCATAAAATAACTACTCTTCTACTGGCTTGATAAGTACTTCCATGACTCTATTATAAAAATCCCTCCTGATTCCATACATCTCCTTACTCCCCTCATCTCCTTTACGGCTGGGATGAACCCGATTGGTAAGCAGTACGATGATGATTTCTTCATTAGGATCAATCCAAAGTGATGTGCCGGTAAAACCCAGATGCCCAAATGAACCGGGAGTAAAGTAATCCCCGGCAATTGATTTACCAGATTGCGAGGGAGTATCCCAGCCCAATGCCAAATCTGAATCCTGTGGAATATGTTGTACTTTGGTAAATTCTTGAATCTGTGATTTTTTTAAAATACGTCTGCCTTCCCAAATCCCCCCATCCACCAACATTTGAGCATAACGGGTAATTTCTTTCGCAGTGGAAAATATCCCTGCATGACCAGAGACACCTCCCATAAGATGGGTATTTTCATCATGTACTTCTCCATGAATCAGCCGATTGCGATAGATGCTATCTATTTCTGTAGGAGCAACTTTCCGTTTCCATTCCAGCGGAGGGTTATAGCATGTATGATGCATTCCTAAGGGACCAAAAAAATAGGAGTGGGCCAATCTATCTATAGACCGATTGGCAACTTTCTCAATAATAGAAGTTAGCAGAATAAATCCCAAATCACTGTACTCATAATGACTTCCCGGCTCTGAATGCAATTTTACATTCAGAATATAATCCAATACGTCTTCTTTGGTACTTATCTGGTCATCTAAAAAAAACTGGTAATATCCTGGTAACCCGGAAGAATGGGTAAGCAGATGTCGAATGGTAATATCTTCCTTCCCATTACCTGTAAATTGAGGGTAGAATTGTTGAACCGTATGTTCCAGAGACAGTTTCTTCTGAGCAATGAGTTTCATGGTGATGGGAGTGGCTGACAGGACTTTTGTAAGGGAGGCAATATCATAAATACTTTCCTGCTTCACCGGCGGAGAGCTGTTGTCGTAGGTATGTCTGCCGAAACCTCTGCTGGCAATTAATTTCCCTCTGTGAACGACTGCTACCTGAGCACCGGGAAATATTCTGTTTTCAATAGCACTGTCAATAACCGACCATGCATTTATAAATTCCACTTGCTGCACCTCTCCCCAGTCATTAAAGCGTTTTTTTTTAGGGATTCCAAATCCTCTATCCAATTGAGGTGTGAGACTCACTGGCAATTTCCCATCTACTTTAACTCTACCCCAAATAGCCTCTGATATCGCCTGAACAGAAACAGAACCATATCCATAAGCACAGACATAGGTTTCCAACAAGTCATAATCAGGAAGATAGGGAGAACCATAGCTCACTGCCACAATGGGGATATCCAATTGTCTCAATTCTGATAGGAGTAAGGAATGGGTGGAATCAATACTGGCGATACCTTTATCCATTCGGATACGAACCACCAGAGATACCAAAATTTGATCCACCCCCTTCAGTTGATTCAGAATATCTTTTCGGCCTAGTTTGGACAATGGATTATTAATCAACATTTCTGCAACACTACCGTGAGTCCTATTTAAATCTCTATTGAGAGATTTCAGATATCCACTAGCACCTTCATCCAATGAAAGAATTAGGTGTGCCAACGAGTCAATTTTTTCAGGAATGAGAGGTAATTGATGATTTTCATCTTTTACAATGGTAATTGATTTTTGCGCAATCACTTTGGCTTTAGCAGAATGTTCGCTTTTACCAATGATGGTTTCCAATTCTGAAAAGGGGATTTGTGCTGCACCATTTAACAAGCCCATTTTGGATTTCATTTTCCATATTCTTTGAACAGATTTATTAATACGCTTCTCATTAATTCGCCCGGACTTTACCGCCGATAAAACAGATTTTAGAGTTTGTTCTACATCCATAGGCAATAAGAGAATATCTGCACCTGCTTCTATAGCCCTCACTGCGGATTCTCCTGCCCAAGCTGATTTGGTAAGCCCCCCCATTTCCATTCCATCGGTGACGATGATGCCATCAAAACCCAATTCATTGCGTAGTAATTCGGTAGAAATGGCATGAGAATGGGACGCAGGTATCCCAGATTCATCCAGTCCAGGAAGTGCAATGTGACCAGCCATCATCATTTCTACATCTGCATTAATAGCAGCCTTGAAAGGTTTTAGTTCCAGATTCATTAATTCAGTTTTGCTACCTGTAATAGTTGGTAAACTTGAATGACTATCCGTAGACGTATTGCCATGACCGGGAAAATGTTTGGCACAGGCAACGAGACCATTATCTTGCACACCCCTGATAAACTCAGTCCCAAATTTTGATACTGTTTCAGCATTATCAGAATAGGCCCGGAAATTAATTATAGGGTTATCCGGATTATTATTAATGTCCATCACCGGTGAAAAAGTAATATGAACGCCTAAAGCACGTGCTTCTACTGCTGTGATTCGCCCCTGATCATAAGCCAAACTGCTATCACCCGTGGCAGCCATCGCCATATTGCTGGGAAAAAGGGTTCCACCCCCCATCCATTGTCCCAAGCCCCTTTCATAATCAGCGGCAACCAAGAGAGGATACTTTGCCCATTTCTGAAATTGCTGAATATTGTAGTAGCTACCATGAATACTGCCACCAAAAGAGATAACACCACCGATGCCATCTACTGATAAATATTTCTGAAGTTTCTTTCTATACCAATGTTCACTAGAATAATAATCGCCTCTAATCCGCACCATAACCATTTGAGCAATTTTTTCTTCCAAAGTTAGATGGCTAATAGTTTCTGGGTACTGGGTGCTGGGTGCTGGGTTAGGCGGCAGAGCACATGCTATGAAAAATAAGAGAGGGAGAAAAATTTTATTCATTTATAAGATTTCGCTTAACACGGGAAGATAGCCCTGTAAGAAATTCATAGGGGATTTTACTATATTTTTTAGAGATATATTCTAATTGGTTATTTTCATGATCTCCACCCCAAACCACAGCTTCATCACCCTCATTAATTGTATCTTCTCCACAATTTATGGCAATTAAATCCATTGATATCTTCCCGATTATAGGATAAATGCATCCATTCAACTCTACACCTCCAGAATTAGAAAAATCTGTTGGGATACCATCTGCATATCCAGCCTGTAGAATTGCAATTGTTTCATTCTTTTTAGCAATATAGAGACGATTATATCCCACCGAATCTCCTGCCTCCATTTTTTTTACCAAAATTACAGGTGCTTTCATTTTCATCACTGGCTTTAATTTATTATGGGGCATTCCCATTGGCGAGACGCCATAAAGAGAAATCCCGGGACGTACCATGTTAAAAT
>CAJWYZ010000036.1 GCA_913049525.1 uncultured Fidelibacterota bacterium
AATCAGAATAATTTAATTCCAGAACTGCCAGACAATCTCTAGATGACGGATAGGCAGAATTGAATATGAATCAGGGTTTATACTATTATTAGCTGTATTTTCTAATATATTGAATTTTACCCATCTGTAGGACACCTTAAATTGATTTACCAGCAATCCATATTCCATATTTACCAAAAATGAAGAATAGGGACCCATTGATTGCGATGTGTATATAGCCGGCGCCATGGGATCAATACCCATTACACCTGAATGTTGAATAAAAAATGATTCCACTCCAATAAATGGTTGATAGCGCGCACTTTTCCAGAGCCAAACATTTGGAGAAAAAATAAGCGCTGTATGTGAAAACATATCAATTGGCTGTGTAGAAGCATTATCAGAACCTAAATTATAAACTCCTGTTGTATGTCTTATATCTATCCATGAAAAGTTAATATCTGCTTTCCCTATCGCTCCTAGGTTTGACTTTTCCTCATTTTGCATATGGAATAGTTCCGCCTCACCCTTTATTCTTTCATCTTCATACCCAATTATTAAAGCATCTGTTGAAAAAGAGTTTACATTAGCTTTAAAGATTGAATCTTGCAAAAATGCAACCTCATAATTGCGCTTGGCAGATAGATAGTAGTTTTTCCAGTTCCAGTTAAAAGAGCCAATAGGTATGAGCGAAGATTCATAGGTAGAAAATCCTGCTTGAACGGAGTATGTTTGTTTGCTATACTCAACTAAAGATGAGAGAAGCTGAGACGATACATCAATCACCTCACTATTTAGTTCTGTGGAATGCATTTTATAATTATGCTGAAGATGAAATTTGATATCCTCCCCCAACTGATAAGTACTATTCGTCCGGTTCCATATTGTAAGATATGATACTTTATTATCCCAGCGATTTGAATAGGTAAATTGGTAAGCTTGTTCAACTTCAACGGTTAAGTGGTTCCAACTATGCAAAATCCCTACTCCCCCATGAAATGATTCTACATTCCGGCTAGTATTGAAAAGGTTTACAGGTAAATCTGCATTTTCAAAATGGTACAGGATACTTGCTTCCACATTTGAATTTTCTAATTTTCTTTTAAAAGTAAATAAATAATTTTGTAGTTCGTCCTCACTATTTTGGTATAAATAGGGTAGAGAGCGTTTAAATCCCTGGAAGCTAAATAATCCACTATCAGATGATTCAATTTGCAAACCAATTCCCAGGTCACTGTAATCGTAATCTCCTTTTCGATAATAAATTTGAGAGGTATTTTTTATACTGTCAGCCTGTGAATTTTTGGGGAGGAGTTTGGGGATAAAATAACTGCCTAATGGAATGCCTAAAGAACCATTCAGCCTGATTTGATTAATTTCACCATCAGAAATAAATTCTGTATTCCGCTCATTCAGGTAATATGTATTTTCTCCCGTTTCATCTAATATGATAGGGATTCCATGTACCTCAGGATACTGGAAGTCAGCTATATTAATATTTGAAGCTATCTCTTGGGAAAGCAGGACGCTGAGAAACAAAAAGGCACATAGATGAGATAATCTTATGTGCCTCAAAACTTGGAGATGGAGAAAATTCAACTACTTTTGAATAGAGTCAGGTACCACAATGAGGAAATATGTTCTCACTTGTTCATATCCAAAAAACATCAGGGTACTATAAAAAATAGATCCGCCTAAAGTATTGCCAAAAAAGGGTATCCCTGCTGCGTAACAACTTATCAACCCCTCCACATTCTTAGGGTAAAAACTGCCAGATGCCCAAACTCCAAAATTGGTTACCAGAAAGAAAAGCAGAGAACCACTTATCGTTGCAATTGCTCCATTTTGAAGGGTAACTCCACGTCTCAAAAGAAAGCCTATTGTGGTAATAATTATGAGGCTACCATACACCCAAATCATTGTTCCGTGAAACCCGAGAAATACATCAGCCAGCAACATAGCGCCCACAGGTAGCAATACAGCCCATCTCTTATCTTTTAAATAAGCACCTCCAAATAAACCCATGGCAATAATGGGGGTAAAATTCGGTGGATGCGGCATAATTCGAGTGAAAGCTGCGAAAATAATTATGGCTGCTATTATCAATCTGTTCATGTTTTTCTCTTTAATTTTCATAAGATAAATTTACTAATGTTATTCGTTTCTCTCATCGCAATAATTTTTCTTTTGTTATTTTTTATATAATTCAGACTTAAAAATAGATTGATATCCTGTCCAATTTGTGTTTGGGTCTTTCTCAATAGCATCCAGAATTAACGTTATTCTTCCATCCAACTGATCTATATAATGAACGAATAAAGCTTCTGGAAATTTAGGAAGGATGGCAGACCCCTTTTCCGGTGACCCCTGGTGGGATAAAATAATATGCTCCAGTTTTATAAGTGTTTCTTGGGGGATATTTCCCAATGCTCTAGCTGTTTCCATAACGATATCTCGACCTATGACAATATGCCCAATTAATTTACCTACATCCGTATGGCTGGGTATGAGATCATCGTTGATACTTTTCACCTTACCTATATCATGTAAAATAATGCCAACCAATATCAAATCACTATTCAAAGCAGGATAGTGGCGCAATAAATCTGAAGCCATTTCTCCGGTAGTAACCAAATGTTTTAAAAAACCTCCCCGTACCGGATGATGATGATTGACTGAAGCCGGCATTGTCCGTATTTTTTCTGCATACTCATTTATAATAGCAGAAACCAAATCCCGCAGAGGTTTTTTAATGGATTTTAATATCTCTAATAATCGACTCCACAATTCATCCAGAGGTTCATCTACCGATTTAAGGAGTAATTCTGGAGAAAATCCATACTTACCATATTGGTGCGAAGATGCAAGATTGATCTGGGTAACAGTAAGTTGTTGTAATTCATTGAATTCCCCCACTTTTCCTTTTATGGCAACAGGGTCTCCCCCATTAAATCGATCTTGAAATTCATCCACTAAATCCCACATTTTCCCCTGAATTACTCCCGTTGCATCCGATAGCAGCAAATCAAGATACAAGTCACCATTCCGGGTAAAACGCAGATGTTTTTCTTTACAGATGAAAAAACCTTGAATAGAACGTCCTAATTTAAAATCTGTAATTTGGGTGAGTTTCATGGGAGAAGTTTAACAATTAAAAGTGAATTTGGAAAATAGAAAGATGAAGTGCGATTCAATTTCAATTCTCACATCTTATATTATTAATCTAACATCTTCTTTCAGCTACCTTTCTCCTTTTTCCCTATTTCCTGAATGTCATCAGGTACCGGGCAATTATCACATTTGGGATCTTTTTCAGTTTGGGTAAACTGTTTTATCATTTGCTTCCCAATGTAGATAAAAGCAATTAGACCAAGAAGGAGGGCTATTATAAGCTGAATATCCATTAAACAAACCCCAACACCTGACCACCTTGATAAACCAGCAGTGAGCCTATATAGGCAAGCCCCATCATATAGGCTATCATTATAAGAGGCCATTTCCAACTATTGGTTTCATTTTTCACAATGGCAAAAGTTGCCATACACTGGGCAGCATAGACATAAAATACCATAATGGACAGGGCAACCAAAGGGGTATACCTTGGTAAACCTGTTAACGGATTAACTTCATTTTTAAGCGCCTCTGTAATGCCAACAAAATCATCGCCTTCATCTTCTACATTATATAATGTTGCCAAGGTACTCACCACCACTTCCCGGGCCGCAAAAGAGGTAATGAGTCCCACCCCTATTTTCCAATCAAAGCCTAGGGGTGCAATCACAGGTTCAATGGCGTGACCAATTTTTCCTGCATAGCTATCCTGAATGGAAAATGAAACTGTATCGGATTCTGGTTTAGGAAAGGATGCTAAAAACCATAACACTATAGATATTGCCATGATAATCTTGCCTGCATTTATTACAAATAATTTTCCCCTGATATATACCTGCCGAAAGAGTGAAACGGCTAAAGGCATTCGATACGGAGGCATCTCCATTACAAAGGAGCTCTTTCCTTTCTCTTCAATAAAACGGCTGATAATTGCGGCAATAATCATTGCAGTCACTGTGCCTAGAAAATACATGAATACCATGGTTAATCCCTGAAGATTGAGAAATCCTAAAATGGGCTTATTAGGAATGAAGGCTCCAATCATGAGCGTATAAACCGGCAATCTGGCAGAACAACTGATGAGGGGCAACACTATGATGGTAATCATACGTTCCTTCCAGCTGTCAATGGTTCGGGTAGCCATGATGCCGGGGATGGCACAGGCATATCCACTCATAAGGGGTAAAACCGATTTACCCTGCAGTCCAATTTTATTCATGAGTTTATCCATCATAAATGCTACTCTTGCCATATAGCCCGTATCTTCTAAAATTGTCATGAAAAAAATGAGAATTAAAATCTGCGGCAGAAAAATCAAAATGGCACCCACTCCGGATATAATTCCTTCCACCAGTAAATCCCGCAATATCCCCGGTGAAAATAATTGCACACAGTAATTACCCAGATAGCCCACTCCACTATCTATATACTGCATAGGAATAGTTGCCCAAATAAAAATGGACTGAAAAATACCATACAGAAGTGTAAGAAAAATCAGTGGCCCCAGCCATTTATGGGTTAACATTTTATCTACCCTTTCACTACGGGATTGGTTCTTAATTTCATTTTGATTTATGAGGGTAAGATCCTTCAAGGTATTATCCAGCATTTCAAAGCGTAAAGTGGCTTCAAGGATGCGATGATTCAAGCCCAATTCATCAATTTCATGAGCAACTTTGTCTCGCAACAATATGAGTGATTTAATTTCTGAACTGCTTAGATCTTCACACTCACTATATAAATCAAAAGCAGATTTACGGGTAATTAATCTGAGCGCCTGTACATT
Source organism: uncultured Fidelibacterota bacterium (assembly GCA_913049525.1). GTDB lineage: Bacteria > Fidelibacterota > Marinisomatia > SCGC-AAA003-L08 > D37C17 > D37C17. The sequence continues at coordinate 4,877 of CAJWYZ010000036.1, forward strand.
AGTTATATAATTATCATGATCACATTTATTATGTAAGAATTCCGAAATGGGGTTAATTATTTTTTCAATTTCCTTTGGTATTTCCATCTGAATATGAGAGCATACTTCAATGTTTTCTTTTGTTATTACATCTGTCAGCTCTGCTTGCAGTTCATTTATCCCCCATTTTTCCTGAGCTGACATGGGAATAACTGCATGGGCACCCAGCATTTTTTGCAGTTTTACTGAATCGATTTCCTGATTTTTCCGCTTTAACCGATCCATCATATTCAGAGCAATGATGACGGGTATCCCCAGCTCCATCACTTGAGAGGTAAGATATAAATTTCTACTTAAATTGCCTGCATCTACTACGGATATGATTGCAGCTGGTCTGTCAATTCCATTCAGCCATTTAAGGGTTTGCTGGGCAACAATTTTTTCATCCAGGGATTCAGGGGTTAGACTATAAGTTCCAGGCATATCCATTATTTCCACTGTGGAATTATCAGTAAGTTGAGCATTCCCCCTTCTCTGCTCTACGGTAATTCCAGGATAATTTGATACTTTCTGGTTCATGCCAGTGAGCAAGTTGAAAATAGCAGTCTTTCCCGAATTGGGATTGCCCATTAAGGCTATAAGCGGAAGATTGGTTGCCATTAAAATATTATATTAAATTAAGATACATTAATCTGCATAGCATCTTTATATCGAAGCGCTACCTCATAGCAACGTACTTTTATTTCTATGGGACCATTAAAAGGTCCCTTTTTCAAAAGCCTAATCTCTACACCCGGGAGTATCCCCATTTCAACCAATCGGGATTGCAGGGTCAAATCTTTATGGAAGGATATTATTTGTGCCGATTCTCCTGGTAGAAGCTGATGTAATTGTTTTATTGACATTCTTTACATATGCCAAATAATTGATGAATATGCTGCTGCAGTTTAAATTGGTGGTGTTTTGCAATTTCTTCCTGAATCTTCTCAATTTCATGATTAACAAATTCAATGATTTTACCACAATTATTACAAATCATATGATCATGATGGGGACTATCTATTTTTGGTTCATACCGCGCCCTTCCATCCCCCAGGTTTAATTTTCGTGCAAATCCATTTTGAACTAAAATATCCAATGTGCGGTATACCGTAGCTCGAGACACATGGGTTTTACGGGTTTTAATTGCCATATAAACATCTTCACTCTCCCGATGTCCCTTATTCTTTATAATCTCTTCTAACACAGCTATTCTTTGAGGGGTTATTTTCAACCCTTCTTTTCTCAAAGCATCTTTAAAATCGCTCAAAAGTTTATTATTTGTCATGATAGTTCCTATTTATAATTGAGTATCATTCTCATTTATAAATTACCACTTTCTTCTGACTAAAACATCATAAAATAATTTAATGGGGGGTTGAAATCTAGGAATTATTAGTAAGCAGAGGTCTTAAGGGGGGAAAGATTGGCATATTTTGCAATGAGTTTCTTCCTTACATTTCCTGAGAATATAATGGTTAGTTTCGCAGAATCCCCTTCTCCCTCAACATCCAGAATTTTTCCATTTCCGAATAATTTATGGGCAACATGATCTCCTTTTTGGAATTTCGCAGAACTTGGTGATAATTTTTGAAAAGATGATGGTCGGGTAAAACTTTTTGTATATGCCTGCTTTTGATGCCCTCCTTCTTCTTGAATAAATGCTTCTGGTAATTCAGATATGAATCGAGACTGAGTTGTGGGAATGGGTGCACCACCAAATCTTCTTCGTGTGATGGCATAACTGAGATATACTTTTTTCTTGGCACGTGTTACCGCTACATAGAAGAGTCTCCGTTCTTCTTCCAGCTCCTCCACTTCGAAAGATTGAGGTCCCAATGGGAAGAGTCCCTCTTCCAGACCTGCCACCATAACCACTGGAAACTCCAACCCCTTTGCGCTGTGAATGGTCATGAGCGTTACCGCTTTATCAGATGTATTCCACCTGTCAATATCTGTCAGCAATGAAACTTCTTCAAGAAATTCCCGGAGGCCACTTTCTTCCCGATTGTCTTGAAAATCAGTAATACTATTTAATAATTCTTCCACATTGTTCCACCGCTCTAATGCTTCCTGGGTATTTTGATTTTCGTAATAATTCTGAAGATCAATGTCCAGAAGTAAATCACGGGTAATGTCTACAGCATTCTGCCCTTTATAAGAATTTCTAAATTTATGAATCAACTGATTAAATGCATGTAGGGATTTCTTTTGCTTTGCCCCAACAGACAATTTTCCTAAATCTTCCAATACCTGAAGGTAGGATAAATCATTCTCCTTTGCGTAGGCGTGTATTTTTTCAATGCTTGTCTTGCCAATACCCCGAACGGGAAAGTTCACAATTCTGTCAAAACTGACTCCGTCAGTTGGATTTATAATTAATCGTAAATATGCCAGAACATCTTTCACCTCTTTCCTGGCATAAAATTTTATTCCTCCTATAATTTCATAGGGCACTCCCTCTCTGCGAAGGGCATCTTCCACAACTCTACTTTGGGCATTGGTCCGATACAGAATTACCAAATCGTCAAATCCAAAGCTGCCGTGAACCGTCTCATCCTGAATAATTTTCAATATTTTCCAACTTTCATCTCTCTCATCCCTGCATTCAATAACAGATAGTTTGTCTCCCTGTTTATTGTCCGTCCATAATTTCTTCTCGGCACGGGTAGTATTTTTTGAAACAACTGACCAGGCACATTCCAAAATGGTTTTGGTGGAACGGTAATTCTGTTCCAATTTTATTATATGAGCTTCTCCAAATGTATCTGAAAAATTGAGTATATTATTAACATCGGCACCTCTCCAACTGTAGATAGATTGATCATCATCCCCCACAACACAAACGTCTCTATGCTCTCGTGAAAGCGCCTGTATAAACTCAAATTGAGGTTTATTGGTATCTTGATATTCATCTACCAATACATATTGATATTTATTCTGGTAAAAATCTAGTCGCCCAGGGTGTTCATTAAATAGTTCAATAGGCTTTAAGAGCAGATCATCAAAGTCTAGAGCATTGTTTGTTTTTAAAGCCTTTTGATACTGCGAATATATTTCGCTGGTTTTTTCATCTAAAAATCCTTCCACGGTATTTGCCATCAGTTCCGGGGATATCATTTGATTTTTTGCTTTACTAATATGTGCCTGCATTGCTTTGGGTACGAAGGATTTTTCATCCAAATTAAGATCTTTTATGACCATTTTCACCAATGCCCGGCTATCATCCTGATCATATATAACAAAATCATTGCTATAGCCCAGCAATTGTATTTCTCTTCGCAAAATTCGTGCGGATATAGAATGAAAGGTGCCCACACTCATGGATGAAACATCCATATTCAATAATTCCTGCACCCTCTGTTTCATTTCGTCTGCGGCTTTATTGGTAAAGGTTACTGCCAATATATTGTCTGGAGGTAATCCAACATCCTTCACTAAATATGCAATTTTATGAGTGAGAACACGGGTCTTTCCACTGCCTGCACCTGCAAATATAAGTATGGGACCTCCCGTAATTTCTACGGCTTTTCGTTGTTGAGGATTTAATTCTTCTAAATTCAAAGTTTCCTCTTTTTGCGTCTATTTTGTTTTAATATCAACTTTGCCTGATTATGCTCCTCATTTGAGTTACTGAAAATATGTCTTCCCTCTCCATCGGCCACAAAATATAAATAAGAGGTCTCACTGGGGTGTGCCGCGGCATATAGGGCAGAATACCCCGGGTTATTAATGGGCCCTGGAGGTAGACCTTTATATTTATACGTATTATAGGGATCATCTACCGTTAAATGTTTATTGTATAGTCTCCGTGGTTTTCCCGGCAATATATATTGAATGGTGGGGTCTGCCTGAAGCAACATCCCTTTTTTAAGCCGATTATTATATACAGAAGAAATAGTGGACATTTCATCAATAAACATGGCTTCACCCTGAATAATGGAAGCAAGGGTCGTTATTTCACGTTTATTAAGGTGTACTGATGGCGCTGATTCCTTTATTCGCTGCATATTATGATGAAATTGATTTACCATAATGCGAATAATATTTTCCTCCGTATAAGTTCTCAGTAGAATATAGGTATCTGGTGCTAAAAACCCTTCCAAAGAAGGAGCGTCAATACCCAATGAGTGAATAAAATTATAATCTTTACATAACCGTAAAAACTCATAGGTATCTATTTTTAGCTCCTTGTTTAACGCTTCTGCATATCTTTCCATTGACCAGCCTTCAATGAGTGTAATTTTCACCCTGTCAGAAGATTGGGAAGTTATCATTTTTACCAATTGCCCAATGGATGAAATACCTTTCACATTATACCGCCCGGGAATTATGTGCCTGTTTTTCATGGTGAGTGTAAGAGCAAGTTTAAATATAGATTCATTTTGCAGGCAGGAACTGTCCTTAAGTAATGCAGCTACTGACTGAGCTGAAGCTCCCTTTGGGATGGCAATGAGATCATTTGGCCGTTCACAGTCTATTTCCCACCCAAGTACAATGGAGTAAAACAACAAAATAGCAATTAAAACCAGAAAGGTAATACCTCCTCCTATTTTAATTTTATAATCAATTTTAAATTTAGCATCAGCCATATATGAAAAATTACCCGTCTGCATTGAACACTTCCAATTAATTAGAAATATTTTATTTTTCCGTTAATAATTGTTGTTTGGTTTTTTTGCTAGACTTTAATTTTGTATGCTTTGAAACAATGGAATCAAGATAATAAGACATTATTTCATTCCTGGTCTTTTGGTAAAATTAATTACCTGCTTTTTGGAATTGGTCTGCTGGTTATAATTACCGGTTATTTGATTATGGCTACTGGTGAAACAGAAAGTTATCAATCAGTGAAACTGGCCCCTATCATCTTAATAGTGGGCTACTGTGTATTTATTCCTGCAGCCATTTTGATAAAGCCTAAAGACAAAGCATGATTTTTTTAATATTGGGGTGGTAGTTCAATTTGGTTAGAGCACCGGCCTGTCACGCCGGACGTTGCGAGTTCGAGTCTCGTCCATCCCGCACCATTAAGCCTCTGTTAATTCAGGGGCTTTTTTAGTGGTAAGAAGTTTCTTAAAAGGCCTCAATAAGACTTCGTTCTAATTTACGTACTTAATTTAATATCTGATGAAATAAAAGGTAAGCTAGCTATGCTATTTTATTAGCATTAGCTTTTGGGTGGACATATACTCGCCGGCAACCATCTTAACAAAGTATACCCCGCTACTATGACTGTCTGCATTCCATATAACAGAGTGGTATCCAGC
>CAJWYZ010000037.1 GCA_913049525.1 uncultured Fidelibacterota bacterium
ACTATAAACTGTGTTTTATTCGAGAATTCCCGTAAAACCTGTGTAAACTTACGGATATTGGCATCATCCAAGGGAGCATCCACTTCATCTAATATGCAGAAAGGGCTGGGTTTTACCAAATATATGGCAAAGAGCAGGGCAATGGCGGTGAGAGCTTTCTCACCAGCTGAGAGCATACGCAGTGTTTGAGTCTTTTTACCTGGGGGTTGGGCAATAATTTCAATCTCAGCTTCTAAAGGTTTATCTTCACCCACTAGGCGCAGATGTCCCTGGCCCCCATTGAAAAAGGAAGAATATGTTTTGGTAAAGTTCTCTTGAATGGCAGTAAATGTGTCCATAAATTTGGTTTCTGCTTCACAGTTCAACTTTTCAATGGTTTCATTAATGATTTTTTCAGATTCTTCTAAATCACTATACTGCTCCGATAAAAAAGTATAGCGCTCAGATTCTCTTTCATATTCTTCAGCCACAGCCAGATTTACAGGACCAATACGATCCAATGATCTCTGGATATTTTCTATTTCCACTTTTCGGGATGACAAATCATATTCTTTCAAATTAATATTATCATCCGATAATTCTTCATTAAATCGCTCCTTTATTCGACTACGATGATGTTTGATTTCATTATTAGCCTCTGCAATAGTAATTTCATACTCACGAATGGTATTAAGCAATTCGTCTTTTTGTTTTTGACGTTCTCGAATTCCTGACTGCAATCTCTGCAGTTCATCGTATGCTTTATTATAGGCCTGCTCCAATTCATCTTTTTCTCTACTACCAAGCTCTAAATTATTAGATAATTCAAGGACTTTTTCTTTTCCTTCAACAAGAGAAGATTGTAGTTTTTTATTTTCTATGTTAATTCTTGACATTTCAGAATTATATTTCTTAATCCGCTGTCTTATTTCTTTTTCCTGGGAAGCAAAAGTTTCAATGCGGTAATCTAATCCTTCTTTTTCTTTTTTAATTTCAAGAAGTTTTATGCGAGAGTCCTGAACATTTTGCTGTTGCGTTCTTCTTATAAATCTATCCTCAGCTATTTTTGCTTGGAAACTCTCATATTCTTTAGATGATTTCTCATGTTCAATTCTCGCATTATGAATGGAATCTTTTACTGTTTTAAGTTGGATATTATAATCAGTAATTTGAGAATCTGTTTTTTTCTGATTTTCTTTAAGCTCTGATATGGATTCTTGATATTGTATTGAAATATAATCTTGCTGCTGTAATTTTTGTTCAAAATCATTTAATTTCTGAATAGCAAAATCCAATTCACTACTTTTTGCATGCAAAACATTGTGAATGTCATTAGCATTTTTTACTGTATTTTCTAATTTTTTCTTTAACTTATTGAGACTATTTTCTGCACTTAGTGTATCATTTTGCAATTGTTCTAATTTCTGCTTTCGCCCAATCACAGATTCAGGTTCCTTCCCGGGACTTTTAATGATATATCCTCGATAAAAATAATTGCCAGATGCATCCACCCAGTTCAATGGATTAGAGTTGATGAAATGGGAATTAGTTTTATCAGTAGGGATAATACCTACATCACATAAAAGCAATGTAATAAGTTTCTGTAATTTAGGATCGCAATTTATTTTCGAAAGCAGTAACTCGACAGGACTTTTTAATTTAATTGGCTTAATTTCAGGAAGATGCTCTAATACAAAAATTGAAAGGCGTTTATTGGTTTCAGTTATGAGCAATTGTGCATTTTCCTCACTATCAACCACTAAAAAGTTTCCATATTCTCCCAAGGCAGTCTCAACCGCTAATTGATACGGATCATCAACCTCAATAATATCAGATAAAACGCCCAGCACAAATGGATACTTTTCTCTATCATTCAATATGTGTTTTATTCCTGAAGGTCTACCTTCATGGTTTTCAATAACGTTAGCGTAGAACTCCTTTTGACTATTCAGTGTGGATATATTAGATAATAAAATATTTTTCTTCTCTTTCAAAGATAAGATGTCGTCCTCTAATAATGATTGTTTAGTTTTTTGGCTCTCTAACTCATTCGTGATATTCTTAATTTTCTTTTCCTGACTCTCAACATTAGCACGTGCTAAATTTGAATCGGCTTTACAATTGTCTATTTTTTGATAATTTTCTGCTATTTTCTCACTATGAATTTCTTTTGTTTGATAAAGTTCTGAAATTGTATTTTTCAATCTTTCCAAGACACCCTCTTCTTCACGGATTTTTAAATATTCAGATTCAGTCTGTTTTTTAAAATTTTCCTGATGTCTTAGAATATTTTCGTAATTATCTTTTACCTTATTGTACTGTCTTTCATGTTTATTAAACTCAATTTTACGCTTCTTAATTTCTGGCAGCAAGTTCTCCTTTTTAGAATTTAATTCCTCCAATTTCTTGATAGAAATATTAAGACTATCTTCATTATTCTGGAGTTCATCTGTGAAATGGTTCTTTTGATTTTCATTCCCTAATATTTTCTCTGACCAAACCAATAAATTGCTATTTAATGCCGATAAAGTATTCTCTAAATTTGAAATCTCTAATTGGCATTTATTGAGTTTAGCTTTTTTATCTTCAAAGTGAGTTTGAACCTGTTCTGTCAGGGTTTCATCTAAATTCATTTGGCCCGACAAATTGGATTGTTTACCCTTGATCTGATTGAGTTTATCTTGAAGCGGCGCCAGTTTAATAGCGAGGTGCTGAATTTCTACTTGTGCTACTTCAATATTAAGCTTTTTTAAATCTTTATTCAATGTATCAAAACGTTCAAACCGCTTCACCTGCAATCTGAGATTCTTAATGGAATTATTCACTTCTACAATGATATCATTCACACGTTCCATATCTACACGAGTAGCAGCTATCTTCCTTAATGCTGCCTGTCTCTGCTGTTTGTAATTATTAATTCCTGCAGCTTCTTCAAACATCTTTCGTCTGTCGTTGGCATTATGAGATAGAATTGAATCCACCATTTTTAACTCAATGACAGAATATGCATTAGAGCTCATTCCTGTATCCACAAATAGATTTTGGATATCTTTCAAGCGACACAGGTTTTTATTAATATAAAACTCACTTTCACCACTTCTATATAAACGTCGTGATATTTCTACATCATTATATTCAATGGGTAAAATTTCACGACTATTATGAATGAGTAAAGATGCTTCGCAAAAACTCAGGGGCTTTCTACTTTTTGTACCATTGAAAATAACATCTTCCATTTTATTTGATCGAAGAATAGAAATTTTCTGCTCACCCAATACCCAGCGAATGGCATCCACAATATTGCTTTTCCCACACCCGTTTGGGCCAACCACTGCCGTAACCCCTTCACCAAAGTTAAGATCAGTTTTATTGAGGAAAGATTTAAATCCTTGTAATTTAAGTTTAGAAATATACATAGGGTAATTTTATCCTGGTGGCCAATGGAGTTTCCTTCCTCCCAATAAATGTAGATGAATATGATGCACAGTCTGTCCCCCATCATCCCCCGTATTAATTACCCAGCGATATCCCGATTCCATAATACCTTCATTTTCTGCAATATTATTTGCCATTACTGCCATATCCATTAAATAGTGCACATTGTCATCATTTAGTTCTCGCGTAGATTGAATATGTACTTTTGGTATGATTAATACATGGGTTTTAGCCTGGGGATTAATATCGCGAAATGCTAATACATGATCGGTTTGCGCCACAATATCTGCTGGAATATCACCATTTATTATTTTACAAAACAAACAGTCATCTGACATAATTAAGTCTCCTTATTTCCAATACATTGCCAACTGAAATGCCATATTGCCATCGTCGACAAAAGGATTTTTATACAATTTCAATAGTAGCTCATTTAGCATTCTGCCATTATAAAATTGAATGCCTGTACCAAATGCATATTTCGTCCTCCAATTTCCTAAATTATTAATTTTTGAAATGGTGCTTAAGTCTGCTATACTTCCACCCTGAATTATGATAATCGGCCTAAAAACACCAGCAATCATCGTTCTGAATAATTCTTGTTTTAAGACAGCTGACAAATCCAAATAAATTGAACTATTTCCATTCATCAAACCAAAGCTGTTAACTGATTGTCCATGCTTGGTAAAATGAACGCCTACATCAGCTAATATCTGAGTATTTTTTCTCCACTCAATTCCTGGCTTGTAATAAATACCCGTTCCATTAGAAGTCATCTGCATACCCATGCCATGAAAATTATCAGAGAAAAGCATGTTACACATGAAAGCGATGATAATCAAAATTCTCACCATCTTAATGCAAAGCATTCCAAATGTATACTATGGAAGTAATACTACCTTGCCCATTTGCTGCCTATTTTCGATATAATTATGAGCTTCACGAATATCTTTCATTGCAAATATTTTATCCACATTTGGTAGATATTGCTTTTGGTTAATTTTGGCCATCACCTTTTTAAAAGCGGGAATATTACTCATGGTTGAACCTAAAATAGACTGTTGTTTCATGAAAAGATGCGCTAAATTAATATCAACATCAGCGCCTGTTGTTGCTCCACAGGTTACCAGTCTCCCCCCTTTTGACAAGAGCCTTATTGATTCTTTCCATGTAGCAGACCCTACATGCTCAAATACTACGTTAATACCATTCATTTCTGTAATTAGTTTTATCTCATCTTTCCAATTCCCCTCATTGTGATTTACTACATGATGAGCTCCTAATTTTTTGGAAAATTCACATTTTAGATTGCTACCGGATGTGGCAATAACATTAGCCCCTAAATCCCTGCTAATTTGAATGGCTGCTGACCCAACACCAGAACTTCCACCATAAATTAAGACGGTTTCATTAGGTTGTAATTTTGCCCTTATTATGAGCATTTGGTAGGCTGTCATGAAAACCAGCTGCATTGATGCAGCATCGGGAAAAGATAGATGCTCTGGTTTTTTATGAATATTAACAGGGTTAAGAATAACATATTCAGCCAGAGTTCCATTCTCCGTCTCACCTAAAATACCATATTCAGAACAATAATTTTCTTTTTTCTCTTTACAATGGTGACAATTTCCACAAAAGGTACCAGGTTGAATAACCACATCATTACCTGTTTGAAAATTATGTACTTTGGAACCAACTTCTACAATTGTACCAGATGCATCAGAACCTAATATTAATGGCAATGATACTGGCATCCCTGGGAGTCCTTTTCTCACCCATATATCTAAATGATTAATGGCTGCAGCTTTTACACGGATTTTTACTTTATCAGATGGACAGTCAGGTTCGGGAATATCATCATATGTTAGCGCATCTAATCCGCCATGTTTACTTATTCTAACAGCTTTCATTCTACATCTTCATAATCTGCATCCTGAATATCCATTCCTTCCCTGCGGCCCTTATAATCACTTTGTGCTTTCTTATTGTTTGAAACTTGAATACCAGAAATGAATTTTCTAATTTGGTTAAATATCCAAAACAATGCAATGATAAATAATATTTTCATCTTATTGAATACTTTTTATTGGATTGAAATAGCGGGTGCCTTCTCCAGGTGTTCGAATAAACTCAATTATTTCTTCTAAATCATTTTTATTTTTTACAAAGTCTATATCATTGGTGTTGATGATCAGTAATGGGCAAATATCAAACTTAAAAAAATATTCATTATACATTTGATTTAAAGCATCAATATATTTCCAATCAATTAACTTTTCATATTCTCTTCCCCTAAGTTTAATATTTTGCATGAGACGATCAGTATCTGATTGTAAAAATATAACCATATCAGGGGATGTAACATTTTTTTCTAATATTCGGGCAACTGCATTGTATAAACTCATTTCCTTATCATTTAGATTTAATGCTGCAAACAATCTGTCTTTTACAAACATATAATCAGAAATTAATGTTTTCGTAAAAAGATCTGTTTGTTGCAATTGTTGTTGCTGGCGATAGCGTGACAAGAGGAAAAACAACTGAGTTTGAAATGCAAAGCGCTCAGAATCCTTATAAAAATCAACTAAAAAGGGATTTTCCTCAAACTCTTCCAAAACCAATTTAGCTTCTAATCGTTCTCCTAATATTTTTGATAAACTAGTTTTTCCAACACCAATTGTACCTTCTATAGCAATATGATAGGGAATTTTCAAAGCATGCCTTCCTTATCTACAATAAGCACCATTCTTACGTCTGAATTGTCATCTGTATTTTCAAGAATCTCTGAAACCAGCGCATTTTGTCCGGGAACTTTAAATTTTGGAGCAATATCGTTCCAGGGCTTGAGAACAAATTTTCTTTCGGATATTCCTGCATGTGGTATTTCCAATAATCCACTATGAATTTGCAAACTACCTATAGCCAAAATATCAATATCTAAAACACGCGGCATATTTCTTTTCTTCTCTACTTTTCTTCCTGCTTTTTCCTCAATGACTTTAATTGCATTCAGTAAGTCCACAGGAATTAAGTTGGTATCAATTTCAATCACCATATTATAAAATTCATCTTGATCTGTGTTATACATGGCAGGTGATTGATATACATGGGATTTTTCCGTCACCCAAATATGGGGATGCGCATTCAACATATCAACCCCAAATTTCAAGTTTTGATAACGATTACCTACATTTGAACCTAATCCTAAAAATATATGTTGATCTTCAGACATTACTAATAACTTCCACTTCTACAGAATCAAAATTGCCATTAATGGGGGCATTTGGTTTGCGTATTACCACTTTACAATTATCCACATTAAATTTATCTGTAATTGTAGTGGCAATTTTATTTGCAAGATATTCAATTAAATTATATTTCCTTTGGCAAAATATATTGGTTATTTCATCATATATAAGAGAATAGTTTACAGTATTATGTAAATTATCTGTGATTGATTCATCATATACTGGTGAAACTTCAATATCAATTTCAAATGGCTGCCCATCAGATTTTTCTTTTTCATCAACGCCATGATATCCAAATAATTGAATATTATTTATTCTGATTTTAGTATCCATTTTTCTTAAAAATAACAAACACCTCTCTTCCTCGTCGTCTCTCAATTGATAATGCTGGTATTTCTTTTTCTACCAAAGTAAAATATTTTAAAAACAGTGTCATTGTAGTGTTAATGTCAACTCCAAAGGGTGGTCCATTACCATCAAGTTCTTTATCAATTGGAAATAATATGCCAACCAATTTCCCGGATGGCTTTAATAGGTTATTTACCATCTGAATATAATTTGTCCGTTTATTGGGATCAATAGCACAATAACAGGTGTATTCTAACACAATATCAAATTGCGCATCATATAATTTTTCTAAATTGAAAATATCTTCATGTAGAATATTCAGGTTCAAATTTTTCTTTTTTGCAGCATTAGTCATGTTTGTAATGGCAGAATCAGCAAAATCTACCGCTGTCACCTCATGACCTTTTTCTGCAAAATAAAGCGCATCCCATCCATTTCCAGCTCCAAGGATACATATAGATAATGGCTTTTTTTGTGAATGTATCCAATTTTTAAATATTGGAGTAGGTTCTCCTAAATCCCAAGCCATTTCACCAGCATTATAAGAATTTTCCCAATATTCTGGCTGCGAATGATGAATCGATTGAATATCTGTTATATGCATATTAAAATCACTAAAATATTATCAAAGAATTGGACGTAAAACTAAATTAAAATTCAGCTTTCCCTAAACATAAATATGAAATAATAATTTATATATTTTTAAATAAAATATGCTCCTAAATAAAAAACTCTCTAAAAAGAGAGTTTAATAATATTTTATTTAGAATAAACTGACATTTTCTGCTTCCGGACCTCGATGCCCTTGTGTGACGTCAAACTTAACCCTGACATTTACGAGTATTTTTTGACCTTTACGAATATTAGCGATGTTAACAAAATAATCATCTCCATCATCGCCTTCTATAAAACCCCATCCCTCAGCTTCTTTCCACATTTTGACTGTACCAGAAATCATAAGATTATCTATTCCTCATCTTTTTCAAACCTAAAGCCTAATTTCATTTTTTCAAATTCACTAGGGAAATCATATCCATCCCTTTCGGGGTAATGCATTATTGTATTAACATTATCCCAAGTTACTACAAAATTAGCTGCTATATCTTCCCTGGTTTGATCCTTTACAGGTAAAGGCACCCCTGATTCATCTTTCCCATGAATAATTACAATTCCGGGGTGTTCTAGCCAGAGACCCAATTGGTCATAACCCTTTAAAAGAAAATGACCAGTTGGATTATCAATACCAATATCTTTGTACCTTTCAAAGTTTGAAAAGGATACAAATATAATATCTCCTATTAATTCATCAAGTTTTATCATATGATATTTAATTGATTAAAAATAAAAAAGGGGAATAACTTCCCCTTTTTACAATGTATAAGAGTTAGTTCTATTTTTTCTTCTCTTCTTCTTCAACTGGCGGGAACACAGTTAAATTTAATGTATTTATATCATCCTGCATTGTTGAAATAGTCTGTTTCACATCACGAACATTACGATTTGTTGATCTCTTAAAAGTTTCAAAACTATCTTCAAGGTTTCTTACATCATCCTTAACTCTGTCAATTTTTCTGGTTAATGTTTCTTCTAATTGCTCTATACTGAACTTAATTTCTTCAAATACTATATCTATTGAATCCATTTGCGCATCATAAGCGGCATAATGTGCATGAGTTTCCTTTTGTAAGGTTTGCACATGCTTACTGGTTCCAATCCATTTTTTCTCTAATCGATCGTAAATTTCAACGGTTGAGTTCACATCTCCGGAAAGCTCATCATCACTATCTGCCAGTTGCATCATTTGTTGAGTACGGGAATCATCTACAACCATCCAATAATATCCAATGGCTAGAATGATGAAAAATGTGATGATCCAAATCGCTCTCTGCATAATAATAATATCCTTAAGTTACTTTTTTTTCTAATTTTGCCAACTTCTTTTCCCACTCAGGCACATCTTCTTCAGTCTCTTCAATCTCCATGTTCCCGGGATCTACTGCTTCACTTATATTAGGTGTGGGTTGTTGTGTATCAGATGCAGGAGCTGGAATTCCATCGGTAGTTTTTAACATTTCCATTAATTGCTGACGTTCCTTTTCTTTTGTAACCAGTTGATCGCAAAGATTCTTCATTTCATCATTAAAATCTCTTACTGTAAGCTCTAATCGCGCTAACAATTCTTCCATTAATAGAGTACCATAGGAGTCATTAATACCCTCTAGGAGATCATCCAATTTTTCTGATAAATATTGCTTTCTTCCTTCGGTGCTGTCTAAATCAATACTCAATTAATTATCCAATATATTAATGATATTTATAGTTAATGCTGAAATACGAAGTTAAATATGATACTTAAATTTAGTTTAATAATAATACTAATTTGAAACATTTTCAATTGAACCGTCATCAGACCCTTCTGCCTCTTGGTCAAAATAGTTCAATAGTTGTTCACTATTTCTTAAAATAATATATACAAGGGCCACCAACAATATCGCTTGCAAAATATATCCAGCTCCAATAATCATTCCAGATACTCCTGAAAATAGCCAAACCATTCGATTTATAAAATCTAAATTTTTTGAAATAGAAATGATTCCCATTATTACAGCTAAAATTCCAATTCCTGTAACAATATTAAATTCACCAAAATGTAATTGACTTGTAAGGCCTAATATTGCTGCGCCAAAAATACAAATCAGCGATGTTTCTACAATCTTATGGTTTTGGGTTTCTTCTCCGGGAATATAACTCAAAGCGCCGCCTGCAATGGCAGCGAACAAGAGTTTAAATCCAAATGCGATAAATCCGAACATATTGTAATTTAATTAAGAAACAACTTTCATTCGTAG
>CAJWYZ010000038.1 GCA_913049525.1 uncultured Fidelibacterota bacterium
CCACACCTGCCGCTGTGCATGATTCCGCATCAGGAGATGTCTCATCTGTGCACTCACCTAAAGCTTCACAAGTTTCTTGAGTAGTAAAAGTGGAGTTAGAACAGGTGCCTCCTGCGGGATCATCTTGGGCATTTCCTATTTCCAGTGTTACTGGAACCGAGGCATGTGAAATACCCATTGTGATAAATAAAATTAACGTACAAATTCCCTTAAAGGCGATGTTATTTCTAAACATGATATATCTCCGTATTTATTTGGTTTGCTACTTAGTTATTTAATGCACAAGCCGGTTGCTGTGCGAAATTGTCTTAATGAACAGTGCGAAAATTACACCAATTATAAATTAAAGTAAGAAGTTTTTTTGCCCCGACACACTTTAAACCAGCCCATCAAACCGCTCGAAATATTCTGATGGGTTTTCACAATCAAGGTTGATGGTTCTTTTTCTATATTTTATCAAGTGCCTGGTTTAAATCGGCAATTATATCCTCTTTATCTTCAATGCCCACTGAGAGTCGAACCAGGCCATCAGTAAGACCCCGTGCCAACCTCTCATCTTTTGGCACATCAGCATGGGTCATGGTGGCAGGGTGAGTTATCATGGTTTCCACGGCTCCGAGACTTTCAGCCAAAGAGCATAATTCTAATCCGTTCATGAGGGATATACCAGCTGGGATCCCTCCTTTGAGCTCCATGGAAATCATTCCGCTAAATCCATCCATTTGATCTTTAGCAATATCATATTGTGGATGGGAAGGCAGGCCAGGATAGGTTACCCGTTCAACCTTAGGGTGGGCTTCTAAAAATTCTGCAATTACCTGAGCATTTTCACAATGACGAGTTACCCTTAGGGATAGTGTTTTTATTCCCAATAAAGTTAACCAACAATCAAATGGTGACGGTACCGCTCCTACTGTTTTCTGAATAAATTTAAATTTTTCGCTTAACTCATCATCATTAGTGATAAGTATGCCTCCAATAATCTGATTATGACCACTAAGGTATTTGGTGGTACTGTGCATAGTAATATCCGCACCAAACTCCAGAGGCCGTAATAATGCAGGGGTAGAAAAAGTAGAATCTACTCCATATAAAATGCCGTGTTTTTTTGCAATTTTACCTACCGCATCTAAATCGGTTATCTTTAAAAGCGGATTTGTAGGAGTTTCAATCCAAATCAGTTTGGTATTATCCTGAATGGCATCTTCTACTTCCTGTGGATTGGATGAATTAACGTAGGTAAATGTTAAGTCATAATTTACCAGCAGATTATTATACAGTCTAGACACTCCTCCGTACACATCATCTGAGCAAATGATATGATCCCCCGATTTCAATAGTTTCATAACCGAATCAACTGCTGCCATACCAGAGGAATAATAAATTCCATATTTACCTCCATCCAGTGCAGCCAGGTTATTCTCTAACATTTCTCTGGTAGGGTTAGAGGCTCTGGTATAATCATAGCCTTTATCCTTTCCTACCTCTTCTAAAACATAGGTGGCAGATTGATAAATTGGTGGAACAATTGCTCCTGTTGATGGGTCTGGAGATATACCAGAGCGAACTACTTTTGTGTCAAATTTCATTTTATTCCCTTTGTTATTAAATGGTATTAATTAGCCTGCTTTTCCGCAGCATTTTTTGAATTTTTTTCCACTTCCACATGGACAGGGGTCATTCCTTCCTATTTTTTCTTCAACGGAAATAGGCTGCCTTTGCGGTTGATTTTGAGCTGGCGCCTGTGCTCCCTGCCGCGCTCCCTGGGGTGGTGCTGTAAAACCCATGCCGGCGGACTCATCGTGCTGCATTTTTAAATTACTTGGGGCAGGTCTGGATGCTGCCGGTCTCTTACCAGTCTGCTGAATATTAGATCTGAAAATTCGTTTAAGTGTTTCCCGATTGGTATCCACCATCATTTCTGCAAACATGCCAAAACCTTCCTGCTTATATTCGATGAGTGGATTTTTTTGTCCATAAGCCCGAAGTCCAATGCCTTCCCTGAGCTGATCCATGGCTGCTAAATGTTCTCGCCAGTTTTCATCAATAGTACGGAATACTACCCATTTTTGGAATTGGTCAAATACATTATCATCAACGGACTCTTTTTTAAAGGATAAAATTGCGTTTACTCCCTGCACCACCATATCCCGTAATTCATCAATGGAACTAACCCTATCATTTTCTGATTTAATATCTAATGAAAAGGTATTTAGCATTTCATTTGTGAATTCATCCCAATTCCATTCGCGAGGGTTATTTCCATTTTCACAATACAATTGAATAAGGTTATCCAGATAATCAGCCATAATTTCATCTACTTCACGGCTGATATTTTCTCCATGGAGTGCATAATTTCTACGATCATATACAATTTCACGCTGCTGATTCATTACATCATCATATTCCAGAAGATGTTTCCGAATACCAAAATTTCTACCCTCAACCTTTTTTTGTGCCCTTTCAATAGATCGAGTTACCATAGCATGGGTAATAACTTCTCCTTCTTCCACACCCATTCTATCCATTACTTTTGCGATACGATCAGAACCAAACAAACGCATGAGGTCATCTTCTAAACTGAGAAAGAATATAGATTCTCCTGGGTCCCCCTGTCTCCCGGATCGTCCTCGCAGCTGCAGATCAATTCTTCTGGATTCATGCCTGCCAGTTCCCAAAATAAATAATCCGCCTAATTCTTTTACTCCATCACCTAATTTAATATCGGTTCCTCTTCCTGCCATATTGGTTGCAATGGTTACGGCACTGGTTTGCCCTGCCCTTGTAATGACTTCTGCCTCTTTTTGATGTTGTTTTGCATTCAAAACATTGTGGGGGACTTTTGCACGTTTTAGCATACGACCCAATGTTTCCGATTCTTCAACTGAAGTGGTTCCCACAAGAATAGGTTGCCCTTTATGAGATAATTCCTGAATTTTTTCAATGACAGCATTATACTTTTCACGCTTGGTACGGTACACCAAATCATCTGCGTCTTTTCTAATAATATTTTGATTTGTGGGAATTTCTACAACATCCAATTTATAGATTTCCATGAGCTCCTGCGCTTCAGTAACAGCAGTACCAGTCATCCCCGCAAGTTTAGAATACATTCTGAAATAGTTTTGAATGGTAATGGTAGCCATGGTTTGTGTCTCTTTTTCAATCACTACCTTTTCTTTGGCTTCTAAAGCTTGGTGCAGTCCATCACTGAACCGTCGTCCATGCAGCACTCTTCCGGTATGTTCATCAACAATGAGTACCTTCCCCTCCTGAACAATATATTCTATATCTTTTTCATACAGAGAATACGCCCGTAAAAGTTGATTTATGGCATGAATTCGATCGCTTCTTTCCATATGTAAGGTTTGGGATTCTTCCTTTTGTTCTAAAACTTGATGTTGGGTAATACCTTCGGTATTTTCAATTTCATGGAAGATTTCTCCTAAATCTGGAATAATAAAATTTTCTGGATGTTCAGGGGATAAATATTGTCTGCCAATTTCAGAAAGGTCTATTACATGTGCCCTTTCATCAATGCTGAAATATAATTGTTCATCCAGCTCATTCATTTTTTTATCACGAATATATTCACTTTCCATTTTATGAATAAGCTGCTGTGTTCCTTGCTGTTGAAATATTTTCATGAGACGTTTGTTTTTTGGTGCTCCTCGAGATGCAATGAGCAGATTTACAGCAGCTTTGTTATCATCCGTCCCCAATATTTCTTCAGCCTCGGCAATTAATTTGTTTACCATTTGGTTTTGCTTACGAATAATATTTTCGATACTATTACGCCATTCATTGTACTGTTGATTAGAGGGTGCATCTACATTTCCAGAGATTATAAGTGGTGTTCTTGCTTCATCCACCAACACAGAATCAACTTCATCCACTATAGCAAAAGCATGCCCTCTTTGCACTTGGTCTTCAGGCCGAATACTCATGTTATCTCTGAGGTAATCAAAGCCGAACTGACTATTAGTACCATAGGTAATATCCCTGTTATACATTTCTTTACGCTGCTCACTGTTCATTTGATTGAGGATACAACCAACAGATAAACCCAAATATTCAAACAATATACCCATCCACTGACTATCCCGTTCCGCCAAATAATCATTTACCGTGATTACATGTACGCCCCTTCCGGTTATTGCATTGAGAATAATTGGCATGGTAGAAACCAAGGTTTTACCCTCTCCTGTTTTCATTTCAGCAATTTTACCCTGATGGAGCACAACGCCCCCCATCAATTGGACATCAAATGGCACCATCTCCCATTTCATTTTTTGATGCATAACCATAAACTCAGTTCCGCATATTCTTCGGCTGGCATCTTTAACAATGGCAAAAACTTCTGGCATTTTTAAATCTAATAATTCCTGTTCTGCCTTTATTACCGCATCATCAAGGTCTTCTTCTTCTAGACCTTCAGCTTTAAATGTTTTTCGTGAATTTATTGATAAATCTTTGATTTCTTCCTTAATTGTATGAAATAGATTTATTAATTCATCATCGGACAAAGAACCAAGCGGGTTATAAGCCGCATTTATTTCATCTACAAAAGGTGAAAGCTCTTTTAAATCTTTCTCCGACTTTTTACCAAATATTCCTGTTACTATTTTTGCAAATACTGACATATTTATAGGGTCTTCTCTTTACCTTTAATTGTTTCATTATAGACTGAATCTAATATACCATTTATAAAACCGCTACTGTCTTCAGTGCTAAATTGTTTTGCAATTTCTACACCTTCAGTAATGGATACTTTTGGTGGTACATCATCAACATAAACCATCTCAACAAGAGCCATTCGCAGAATCAATTTATCAATAAGGGTAATGCGGTCAAAATCCCAATTTTTTGATCGACTACTAATTAGCTTATCCAGTTCCTTGGAATGCATAAATATGAGATTACTCAATTGTTTTCCATATTTAATTACATTGTCGGATGGCGGTTTATCTGCATCCATCATAAAATCACAGGTATCATCCAATTCCGAACCCTGCAACTCTCTGGCATATATTGCCTGCAAGGTTACTATTCGGGCTTGCCGTTTTTGTTTGGGCTTTAGTTCAGACATTTCTGATTTTAAACGATTTTTTATAGGGTAGATAGAATGATTTCAGCTCTCCAATTTTTTTAATTCTATCTTCAGCCTGTCTATCAGATGCTTCATTTGTAGATATACCTTCATTATTAGACCGATGGAAAATTTCCATTAAAGTTTCATAAATTCCTTCAGCTTGAGAAAAAGCCCTTTCCTGATTATAACCTTCCAATTCGTTTGATACATTTATAAGACCACCGGCATTAATGGCATAATCTGGTGCATAGAGAATATTCCGTTTTTTCAGTTCCCCACCAAAATTATTTTCAATCAATTGATTGTTTGCAGCGCCAGCAATAATTGTACATTTTAATTTGTCAATAGTATCCGGATTTACCGTTGCTCCTAATGCACAGGGAGCATATACATCTACTTCCACTTCATAGATACCATCAGGATCTACTGGAGTAGCTCCAAAATTATCTACTGCCTGCCCCATTAAGGCTTGATCAATATCGGTTACAAACAATTCAGCGCCTTCCTTATGAAGATACTCACAGAGGTACATTCCTACATGACCCAACCCTTGTACAGAAACTTTTAAACCATCAAGATCCACTCTATTGAGTCGTTCTTTTACCGATGCTTTAATACCAACAAAAACACCATAAGCAGTAACAGGAGAAGGATCTCCACTTCCCCCTAAAGCTTGAGAAATTCCTGTCACATAATCGGTTTCCATTCTGACATGTTCCATATCCCTAATACTGGTTCCCACGTCTTCCGCAGTGATATAACGACCACCTAGTCCTTCTACAAATCGCCCGAACGACCTAAATAAATTCTCTGTTTTTTGAGTCTTAGAATTTCCAATGATAACAGCCTTACCACCACCTAGGTTTAACCCTGCAATAGCCGCTTTATAGGTCATTCCTTTTGAAAGTCGAAGCACATCTACCAAGGCTTCCGTTTCATTTTCATAATTCCACATCCGACATCCACCTAAAGCTGGACCCAATACCGTATTATGAATGGCAACCAATCCTTTTAATCCTGAGTCTGAGTCATGAAAAAATGAAACCTGTTCATGCCCTCTTTCTCCTAATTCTTTAAATAAATCCATATTTTCTCTTATTTTTTTAATAATTCTCGTGCAATAACAACCCGTTGAATTTCGGAAGTTCCTTCATAAATCTGAGTAATTTTGGCATCCCGCATGAGCCTTTCAATTCCAGATTCCCGCATATAACCAAAGCCCCCATGAATCTGAACACATTGTGTAGATGCACGCATGGCAACCTCAGATGCATATACTTTTGCCATTGAAGCTAAATGCCCATAATTTTGTTTTTGATCTTTTTTCCAGGCAGCTTGCCGAATTAATAATCTGGCAGCTTCTATTTCCATTCCCATATCTGCAATTTTAAATTGAATTGCTTGATTCTTTGAAATTGGTTTACCAAATTGAATGCGTTCGTTGGAATAGGCAACTGAAGCATTTAATGATGCTTGTGCAATTCCCAAAGCCTGAGATGCTATCCCAATTCTTCCGCCATCTAAGGTTGCAAGTGCAATCTTAAATCCTTCACCCTTGTTACCAATAAGGTTTTCAGCCGGAACTTTTACATTGTCAAAATAAAGTTCACAAGTGTCTGAAGCACGAATTCCCAGTTTGTTTTCAGGTTTTCCGGTTTCAAATCCATCCCATCCTTTTTCTACAAGGAAACAAGAGACACCCTTATGACCAATACCCTTTTCTGTGACAGCAAACAGAATTACATAATCAGAATTAATTCCATTTGTTACCCAATTTTTTGTGCCGGAAATGTAATAGTAGTATCCATCTTTTTTGGCAAAAGTCCTCATATTGGAAGCATCTGAACCTGACTGTGGTTCGGATAAAGAAAATGCACCAAGCTTATTACCTGAAGCTAATGATTTAAGATATTTTTCTTTTAAATGGTCACTGGCAAATTTCTCTAATAAATAACAAACCAGAGAATTATTAACGGACATAACAACACCCGAAGACGCTTCCACTCGTGATATTTCTTCCATGGCAATGGTATAAGAAATGGAATCCATTCCTCCACCGCCCCATTTTGGTTCAACCATCATTCCCATAAAGCCCAGGTCAGCCATTTGCTTTATACCTTCTTTGGGAAAAATTTTCTTTTCATCCCTTTCAACTACGCCTGGTGCCAATTCATTATCGGCAAATTCGCGTGCTGTTTTTTGAATTAATATTTGTTCTTCTGTGAGTTGGAAATTCATATTTTATATTGATTAATCTTTATAGTTATAAAATCCTTTCCCCGTTTTTCTACCCAGTTCTCCACCTTCTACCATTTTCACCAATAATGGACAGGGACGGTATTTTTCATCCCCAAAATCTGAGTAGAGTACATTAATTATACTGAGGCATACATCTAACCCAATAAGGTCTGCCAAGCTTAAGGGACCCATGGGGTGCGCCATTCCCAATTTCATAATGGTATCTATTGCTTCAGGGGTTCCCACACCTTCATCCAGACAGAAAATTGCCTCGTTAATCATAGGCATTAGAATCCGATTAGATACGAATCCTGGAGAGTCATTGCATTCTACGGGAATTTTACCCATTTCTTCTGATAAATCGGCTATACACTTGGTAATAGAATCATCCGTTTCTGAGCCTTTAACTATTTCCACCAATTTCATAACTGGCACTGGATTCATAAAATGCATCCCAATTACTTTGTCTGGTCGCTGTGTTACAGAAGCAATTTTATTTATGGAAATAGAGGATGTATTACTTGCTAAAATGGTTTCTGATTTACAAATATTATCCAATTCTTTGAATATATTTAATTTAATATCCTTATTTTCAGTGGCAGCTTCTATGATCAAATCACATGCTGATAACTGATTATAATCCGTTGATAGCGTAATTCTATTCATTGATGCTTCCAATTCAGACTGACTGATTTTTTCTTTTTTAACCTGTCGATCCATATTTTTCTGAATGGTATCAAATCCACGTTGGACAAATTCATCTTTAACATCCACAAGAACGGTATCAAAACCAGAAAGTGCAGATACATGCGCAATACCATTCCCCATGGTTCCGGCACCTATTACACCGATTTTCTCAATTTTTAGATCGCTACTCACCATTCACTATTTTCTAATCATCATTCTTCATTCAAACCATCTCAACTACAACAGCAGCAGCTTCTCCTCCACCGATACAGAGTGTGGCTAAACCAAGTTTCTGTTTCTTCTGTTTCAATGCTGAAATTAATGTCACCAAAATCCGTGCACCAGAAGCACCAATTGGGTGTCCTAGAGAAACAGCACCTCCAAACACATTTACCTTTTCATGGGGAATGTTATGTTCCCGCATAGCTGCCAGCGCAACATTAGAAAATGCTTCATTAATTTCAAATAAATCAATGTCATTAATGGCATATCCAGCTTTATCTAATACTTTTGTGATTGCCTTCCCTGGCGCAGTTGTAAAATAAAGTGGCTCGTGTGCTACGGAGGTTTGTGCAACTATTTTACAAATTGGATTTGAATTTAATTCAGCTGTCTTTTCTGCAGACATGACTACCAGCGCTGCCGCACCATCATTTATGCTGCTGGCATTT
The DNA here is from genome assembly GCA_913049525.1 of uncultured Fidelibacterota bacterium. Classification (GTDB taxonomy): domain Bacteria; phylum Fidelibacterota; class Marinisomatia; order SCGC-AAA003-L08; family D37C17; genus D37C17. The sequence goes on from CAJWYZ010000038.1 coordinate 8,689, forward strand.
GCAGCAGTAATTGTCCCATCCTTTTCAAATGCAGTCCTCAGTTTAGCTATTTTATCCAGCTTTCCTCTTCCCGGCTCTTCATCCAATGCCACAATTATAGGATCACCTTTTCTCTGAGGTATTTCCACAGTTGTAATTTCATCAGAAAAATAGCCTTTTTCAATAGCTTCTATTGATCGGCGATAGGATTCCACTGCAAAAGCATCCTGTTCTTCGCGACTAAATTTTTCCTCTTTCGCCAATACTTCCGCACAATTCCCCATGTGCATATCCCCGTAGGGGTCCCATAACCCATCCTGAATTATGGCATCTAATGTTTTTTTATGTCCCAATCGCATACCATCCCTAGCATCCATTAAATAATATGGGGATAAACTCATATTCTCCATACCTCCGGCAACAATAACCTCAGCATCCCCACAGCGAATTGCCTGATCTGCCAACATTACAGATTTTAATCCTGATCCACAGACTTTATTAATAGTCATACATTCAACCGTATTGGGGAGACCAGCATAAATAGTTGCCTGGCGTGCCGGCGCCTGTCCCTCTCCGGCAGATAATACATTTCCCATAATGACTTCATCAACTTGGTCACCCTTTAATCCTGAACGTTCAACTGCAGATTTAATGACAGCAGCTCCCAAACGAACGGTTGGAATGGTACTAAGTGCCCCCTGGAAACTTCCAATGGGAGTACGGGCAATAGCTGTTATTACTGAATTCTTAGACATGTATTAATCTTTTTTTACCTTTTTAGTTTTGGTGTCATTTTTTGCGTAGGCTTTAATAATATTTTTCACCAGTGTATGCCGTACCACATCAGTTTCATCAAAATAAACAAACGAGATCCCATCCACTTTTTTCAAAATTTTAGTAGCATCTATGAGCCCAGACTTATCGTGTTTAGGCAAATCAATTTGGGTAATATCACCCGTTATTATAGCCTTTGAGGTAACACCCAGTCGTGTGAGAAACATTTTCATTTGCATGGGAGTTGCATTTTGTGCTTCATCTAGAATGATAAATGAATTGTGCAGGGTTCTTCCCCGCATATAGGCTAAAGGGGCAATTTCAATAGTACGCTGATCCAGATAAGTTTTGAGCTTATCTCGGGGTATCATATCATTCAGGGCATCATATAGTGGGGTAAGATAAGG
>CAJWYZ010000039.1 GCA_913049525.1 uncultured Fidelibacterota bacterium
CTCGATAATCTCGGGGGCTTTTTATTTCCACAAAGAATTACGGGGGGTGGAGCTTCGCCTAGCCGCTAGGCTTGAACGATATAAAAAGGGGTACACTCATTCTAAATAAAATTTTGTAAATTTCACCATGCCTTCATCCCAAATTGAAAGAAAACTTGCTGCAATTATGTTTACGGATATTGCAGGGTATACTGCACTATCTGCTAAAGATGAGAATAAAGCTTTAGCACTACTTGATAAGCAAGAGCAGATACTAACCCCAATAATAGAAGAATTTAATGGCATTCTGCATAACAGAGTAGGTGATGGACTTCTATTTACATTCCCAACTGTTACAGATGCAGTTAAATGTGGAATTAAGATTCAAGAAGAAACAAAAGCAATTAATGACTTAAATCTTCGTATTGGGATTCATGAAGGTGAAATAACCCTTAAAGATGGAGATGCTCTTGGTGATGATGTTAATATTGCATCTCGTATTGAGGCTTTTTCTCCTATCGGTGGGGTCGCTATTTCAAGTAAAGTTCAACAGAATATATCAAGTCTTCCAGAATTTGAAACGAAATACATATCTACACCTAAGCTCAAAGGTGTTTCTCAAGAAATTAAAATATATTGTATTACCTCACACGGAATAACCAGTCCCCGAAATAATCTATTTTCCTCTATGATAAAGAGAAGAAAATTTTCATTTGTCAAACATATATTATTCCCTTTAACAGGAATAATAATAACTTTGATTGGAGCAGGATTTTGGTTTATCTATCCATTATTATCATTAGCTTCGGCAGTAGATGACAATATATATGATACTTCTCTTGCAGTATTATATTTTGATACTATAGATGATTCCGAAAATGATTTTTTTTCTGATGGTTTAACAGAAGAAATTATTTCTAGACTATCAAGAATTAATAATTTAAAAGTTACTCCTAGAACCGATGTAAAAAAATACAAGTCAAAAGATCTATCTTTAAATGATATTTCAAATGAACTTAAAGTGGATTTCATTCTTGAAGGGATGGTTAGAAAAGATAATAATAGAATCAGGGTTAATGTTAGCTTGGTTTCTAATAAGGATAATACCATTATATGGAATAATACATTTAATGAACAAGACACTTTAATATTTATAATTCAGGATCAAATTGCAGAAAATATTGCTAATAATTTAGATATAAAAATTGCTGGAAATGATATGCAGAATTGCTTAAAACGACCAACTACTAGTTATAAAGCATATGAAAATATGTCGAAAGTCAGATCTAATATGATGTCGTTAGACATGTTTAACTTTTTGTATGCCACTACGGAAAACTATTCACAAGATTATTTTGATCTACTTGAAGAATCTATCCAAAAAGATCCTTATTATGCAGAACCTTATGCCTATCTCTCTTTATTTACACTAATTAATGCTCTAAGAATTTCATTTGATTCTGGTAGTGAATCCGAATCGGATTCATTATTATATGTAGCAAGTTCATATTCTGAGCAATCTATAGAACTTGATCATAAAAATGAGTTAGCACTAAGTTTAAATATTATCATACCAATGATAGAAAAAATATTAACATGTAATACTGAAGAAGAATTTTCTCCATCACCTATAGAAGTTAGAGAGTTAATTAAAAAAACAAACATACTTTTATCTGATTACCCAAATTCTCCTTTAGCCAATCTTTTGCAAGGAGGTGTTTACTTTGCAAAAAGTAATGTTCCAATTATAAATGAAGAAAATGATATTAATTTATTTGAAGAGTCTTTATTAAAAAGTTTCAATAGATCGAAAGAAATTTTATATTATTCACCTAATGATGCAATTACTTACTATACATTTTATCTTTCTACTGTTTTTTTAACAAAATTTTATTTATCAGATAATAAATTATTTGATGCTTCTTACATTGCTGAAGAATTTCTTGACTTTAACGAAGAAAATAATCTATTAAGTAGTTTATTTCCCTGACCACTCGTTATGAGTATCGGTTCGGTATTCCATGATAGTTATCAATATACAGAATTTAGTAGAGTAAGTAAAATTGCCCTTAACAATGCATATAAATTAAATTCTCCAATTGAAAATGTTATATCTTTATATACCCACGTTGCTACTAGCTATTATAATCTAGAAGAATATGATTCTAGTAAAGTTTATTATAATAAAATATTAGATGGGTTTGATGAAATGGGATATAGTATAAATGTAGTAAAAAGTAGAGCAGAATTATATTTAGGCATGATAAAAATTAAAGAAGAGAAATATTTAGAAGCTGTTCAAGATTTAGATAAATTACTTAATATCTTAGAAGATAATCAAGATACTCTTCATTCTTTATTAGTTTTGTCCAAAATACTAGAACCATTAAAAGAACTAAATAAAATAGATCATCTTAATACCCAAATAGATAAGATGGAATTATTCATTAATAATTATAAATTAAATTCAGAAGAATTAATGGAATTCTATTGGTCAATATCTAAGGTACTTAGACAGATTGATGTTAACAAATCTGAATACTATAAAAATATGGCTATTGAAAACATGGATATTTTCCTTAAACAATATATAAGTTTAAAAGATAAAGAATTAATTAAATCAAACCATGAAACTCTAAAAGAAATAAATTTTATTATTAATTAATATCCAATCCCTAAAGCAATTGTAGAAGAGTGGGAGAAAGTGACCGCCCACAAGAATTAATCTTTCTAATAGCTGTAATATTACATAGGCAAGCGTTAGGGTAAACAATTGCAAATTATATATGTGAAAGCCCCCTGAAATCAGGGGGCTTTTTTATGCCCCCTCCAGATCAGATTATTTTTATATAATCTCCTTAATTTATTCATTCAATTAAACGCCTCATATATCATAAATTTAAACTCTCTTTTAAGGCTGAAATTTAATCGTTGACAAGGAAAAATTATAAGTTGACCATACAGTATGATGGGTCCGATTTTCATGGCTGGCAAGTTCAGGCAGTAGGTCGCACAGTTCAGGGCGATATTGAAAATGCCCTCTCAGTTATTTACCCCGATGAAAAAATAACCCTCATCGGTGCCGGGCGGACAGATGCCGGTGTACATGCTCTGGGTTTGACTGCAAATGTAAAATTGCCATCAAAACTTTCATCAAATGAACTTATGCAGGCCTTAAATGGCAACTTAAATCAAGATATCCGCATTGATTTGGCAGAAGTAGTAGAGGATGATTTTCATGCTCGCTTTTCCGCAACTGCCAGAGAATATGAATATAGATTTGTAAAAGTGTTTTCACCGGTAACCAGAAATTATACCACACACTTGAAATGGGAAATCGATAAAAATTTATTAAAGGAATGTGCTGAATTATTACATGGAAAGCATGATTTCACCTCATTTTGTAAGGCAACTGCTGAAGTTGAAAATAAAAATTGTACTATCTTTTATTCCAATTGGGATGAGTCGGAAGAAAAATTGATATTCAACATCAAGGCAAATAGATTTTTACAACATATGGTTCGTTATTTAGCAGGTACAATGCTTGAAGTTGCAAGAGGACGTTACACCATTTCAGATTTTAAAAGCTTGCTGAAAAATAAAAAAACGGAAGCTGTAGTGGTTCGTGCTCCAGCACATGGTCTATTTTTAAAAAAAGTGTATTATGACTAAAATTTATTCTAGCTTTATTGCTCTATCATTAATTTGTTGTCATTTATTTACACCAATTTCAGCGCAGCAATTAAACGTAAATAACTCTCGGCAAACAGCCATTACCTATGCGATAGAAAAAATTTCCAACTCGGTAGTTGGTATCAATGTTACTCAATTAAAACAGCAACAGGTCAACCCATTTTTTGACCCTTTCTGGGGGGGATTTTTCCCCTATACCCGTACTTTTAAAGTTGATAATATGGGCTCGGGTGTTTTAGTTAGCCCCGATGGGTATATTGTGACAAATACCCATGTGGTAGACAATGCGATGGAAATAGTGGTTACATTGAGGGGTGGAAAATCTTATGAAGCTCAATTGGTTGGTGTTGATAATCTGACCGACATTGCACTGATAAAAATTGATGATGACAGCCTACCCTATGCTGAACTTGGGAATTCTGATGAACTAATTGTTGGAGAATGGGCAGTAGCTCTGGGGAATCCATTAGGCCTTTTTGATGTTAATCATCAGCCCACAGCCACTGCAGGAATTATCAGTGGAATTAAAATGGATTTTGGATTGAAAGAAGCTGGGCATGTCTATCAGGATATGATTCAAACAGATGCTGCCATTAATCCCGGTAATAGTGGGGGGCCATTGGTAAATGCACTGGGGGAGGTGATTGGGATAAATACTTTTATCATGACGGGTTCTAATTATTCCTCCGGGTCAATTGGTATTGGGTTTGCAATTCCCATAAACCGTGTGAAGGAAGTTGCAGAAGATTTGAAAAAATTCGGAAAAGTGGAGAGAAGCTACACTACTGGGGTACATGTACAGGCAATAGATCCGGTAATGCAGCGCTACCTTCGTTTGCCCACATCTGAAGGTGTTATCATCACCGATGTGGAAAAACGTTCCTCTGGTGAACGGGCAGGATTAAAAATTGGAGATGTAATTTTAGAAGTGGATAACCAAAAAATCAATGCTCCCAAAGATATTATCCGAGTAATAGATGAAGGACTATATAAAGTGGGAGATAAAGTAACCTTAACAATTTTACGGGAAAACAATTCAGTTGATGTTTACCTTACATTGGAAGAGCCAAAATCTAAATGGTGGGGATTTTAATTAATGATTGATAGATATACAACGCCTGAAATGGCCCAAATTTGGTCAGAGCAGAATAAATTCGAAACCTGGAAAAAGGTGGAAATTACCGTTACAGAAGTATTGTCTGACAGAGGGGAAGTACCTAAAGAAGCCGTTAAGGTAATCAATGAGAAGGCTGCGTTTTCAGTTGACAGAATTTTAGAAATCGAGAAGGTAACCCGACATGATGTTATTGCATTTCTTACCAATATGGCTGAGAATATTGGGCCGGAATCCCGGTTTATTCATATGGGAATGACTTCCTCCGATTTGCTGGATACCTCATTGGCACTGCTTTGCCAAGAAGCCGGCAATATAATTCTCACTAAACTAAAAACGTTTAAAGAGGTTTTGCGAAGTCAGGCGGTGACCCATAGAGAATCGTTCCAGATTGGGCGATCACATGGGGTGCATGCGGAGCCCATCACCTTTGGCCTGAAACTAGCGCTCTGGAGTGAAGAAATTGGTCGGCATATTGTACGGTGGGAACGAGCCGTTGATTCTATTGCAACTGGAAAAATTTCTGGCGCTGTTGGTACATATCAGCATTTGGACCCTGAAGTGGAAGAGGAAGCCTGTAAAAGACTGGGTCTTCAGGCTGCTACCGTTTCAAGCCAGGTAGTTCAGCGAGACCACCATGCAGAATATCTCACCACTCTTGCCAATATTGCAGCCAGCCTGGAAAAAATAGCAGTAGAGATTCGCCATCTACAGCGTACAGAAGTATTAGAGGCAGAAGAGTATTTCCAGAAAGGGCAGAAAGGCTCATCTGCCATGCCGCACAAACGAAACCCTATTGTTACAGAACGCATTACCGGTATGGCGCGTCTCCTAAGGGGAAATGCCATGGTTGCCATGGAAAATGTTGCTCTCTGGCATGAAAGAGATATCTCTCATTCATCGGTAGAAAGAGTTATCATACCAGATTCCACAACCCTTATGGATTATATGTTAAATAAAATGACGTATCTCATGGAAAACCTCCTGATATATCCTGAAAATATGGTGGAGAACCTGAACAGAACTGGCGGACTTATATTCAGCCAGGAAGTTCTCTTGGCATTGATAAAAAAAGGAGCTACACGGGAAGATGCCTATGCCATGGTGCAGCGTAATGCCATGCAGGTTTGGGAAGATAAATTAGATTTTAAAACACTTCTCAAGGGAGATTCTGAAATAATGGGTTTATTAAATGAAAATGAAATTAACAATCTTTTTGATTTAAACAAAGTAATGACAAACATAAACAAAATATATAAACGATTGGAGTTAGAAATATGAGCTATATCAGAGAGCAATTACCCTATACATTAGATGCTTTTGAAGGTGAAGAACTAGGAGAGCGCTATAAAGGTAAGGTTAGAGAAAATTTTCATGCGGGAGATGAAATCATTATGGTCACTACCGATAGAGTCTCGGCGTTTGATCATGTATTGGGCACTATTCCGTTTAAGGGTCAAATTTTAACGGAGATTGCTAACTTCTGGTTTGAGAAAACCAAAGACATTGCACCCAATCATATTATTTCTTATCCAGACCCCCAGGTATTGGTGGCAAAGAAAGCAGAAACCCTTCCTGTAGAAGTAATTGTCAGGGGGTATATTACAGGGAGTCTCTGGAGGGAATATGAACAAGGGATTAATGGTCAATATGGTTTCATGCTTCCAGAGGGTCTTAAAAAAGATCAAAAATTTGATACCCCAATTTTAACGCCATCCACAAAAGCGGAATATGGTGAACATGATGAGCCTATTGCACGGGAAGCTATTGTAAATGGATTGGTGGAAGAGTCTGTTTATGCTAAGGCAGAATCTTATGCGCTCGCTCTTTTTGCTGCAGGTCAGGAATGGGCAGCCAAGCAGGGATTAATACTAGTGGATACCAAATACGAATTTGGCATGGTAAATGGAGAGCTTATTGTCATTGATGAAATCCATACTCCAGATTCCAGCCGCTATTGGATTGCAGATGAATACGAAGCTCGTTTTAATAAAGGGGAAGGGCAGAAAATGTTGGATAAGGAAAACATCCGTCAATGGCTTATTGAGAGGGGGTTTTCAGGGGAGGGTACACCGCCAGCTCTTACCGATGAAATTAGGGTGGCTTTGGCTGAGAGTTATATTGAGCTTTATACCAAGCTTACAGGGCAAGATTTCCATCCAAAATTAGGAGATGTGAAATCCCGTATAGAAAATAATCTTGAAAAAGCTGGCATTTATGCATGATCGCTCCTGAAGGGAAAATAATACTGATTCCCCTTCTCCTGCTTGTTCTAGTTGGCACAGGAATTTATACTTACTATCCCTCCGAAGTATTAAAATGGATAAACTTAATGGTGGCCTTGTTGATCCTGTTTTCTTTGTATTTTTTCAGGGATCCCCAGAGGATTCCGCCGAATAATGATGGTTTTATATCTCCAGGGGATGGGAAGATTGTTCAAATTATTGATGTTGAAGATACTGATATTGGAAAAGCAAAACAAATATCCATTTTTCTTTCGGTATTTAACGTACATAGCCAGCGGGTGCCAATATCTGGGAAGGTAATCTCCAAAGCGTATAATCCCGGTAAGTTTTTAGCAGCCTTCAATCATAAAGCTTCACTAGATAATGAGCAGGCAGTGGTAATGTTTGAAACTGAAAGTGGCAAAAGGTACAAAATCAAACAAATTGCAGGGCTCATCGCAAGGCGAATTTTGAACTATATGGAGCCTGAGCTTTTGGTGGAGAGAGGGCAGCGATTAGGTTTTATTCGTTTTGGTTCCAGGGTGGATATTATCGTACCTGAAGATTTTCAAATTGATGTAAGTTTAGGCGATGTAGTGGAAGGAAATCTTTCTATCATCGGACATTTTTATGAAAATTAAGCAACATCTCCCCAGCATTTTTACCCTCATTAATTTATTTTTGGGATTTCTGGCAATTATTAATACTATGGCAGGAGATTATGTAATTGCCTGTTATATTATTCTTGCTGCTGGAGCCTTCGATTCTGTGGATGGAAAACTGGCCCGATTAATTGGTATTTCTACTAATTTTGGGAAAGAAATAGACTCTCTGGCAGATATGGTTTCCTTCTGTTTGGCACCTTCCATTTTGGTCTATTCACTCTATACTCAGAACATGCCCGGTATTTCAGGGGAGCTCATTGCCTCGGCACCTCTAATTATGGGAGCTATCCGCCTGGCACGATTTAATACGGATTATGCAAGTGAAAACCCTGAATATTTCATTGGTTTACCCACCCCGATGAATGCCCTTTCAATAGCTTCTTTGGTACTTTTTATTGAGTATTTTAAAATTGATAACCCCGAGTATTCACAACCGCGGTTGTTATTACCACTTATACTGTCACTATCCTATCTCATGGTGAGCCGGGTGCATTACGCCAAATTTCCCATTATAAATTTTAATTCTGGCAAGCAAAATTCCTTGCGCTTGCTGGGAGTGGCACTTTTTATAGTGACCTTTATTGGGGCTATTTTTATTGGCTACCCCTATCGGGTATTGGCAGGGTTTGTAAGTTTTTATCTTTTAAGTGGAATTTGGAATCACCTTAAAAATCTAGGCAATGTTGAATCAAAAAATCAGGAATCATAAATGAAAGCAAAAATATATATCAGCTATAAAGAAGGCATTTTAGACCCTCAGGGGAAAACAATAAGTCATGCTTTAGATACTATTGGCATTAAAAAAATTAACTCCGTGCGAATGGGTAAATATATCGAAATGGAGTTTAAGGGTATTTCTAAAGATAAGGCATCGGAAATCACCGATGAATCTTGCCGAAAATTATTAGCGAATCCCAATACTGAAACCTATTCATTTGAAATTGTGGAGGAATAATGCATTTTGCCGTAATTGTATTTCCCGGTTCTAATTGTGACCATGATGCCTACCATGTCTTTCGTCATATTTTAGATGTGCCCGTAAATTTTGTATGGCATAGAGAAACTGACTTGAAAAAATATGATGCTATTATCATTCCCGGCGGATTCAGTTATGGTGACTACCTCCGTACGGGTGCAATTGCGAGATTTTCTCCCGTAATGGAATCTATTATAAAAGAAGCCAATGCGGGGAAACCGGTATTTGGCATTTGTAATGGTTTTCAGATTCTAATTGAGTCAGGGTTATTGCCGGGGGCACTCATAATAAATCAGGATGTTCGTTTTCTCAGTCAGGATGTCACTTTAGAAGTTGACAGTACAGATTCAATTTATACTCGTTCTTTAAAAAAGGGGCGCAAGTTAACTATGCCAATTGCCCATAAGCAGGGGAACTTTATTGCAGACGAAGATACCCTGAAAATATTGGAAAATGAAAATCGCATTGCATTTCGCTATAGTAAAAATAAAAACGGAAATCCAAATGGAAGTACAGACCGAATTGCGGGGATTCTTAATAAAGAGAAAAATGTATTGGGAATGATGCCTCATCCTGAAAGAGCGGTAGAATCCATTTTAGGGTCAGATGATGGAATTGATATTTTCAAATCAATGATAGGAATGGCTTGATGAAATCCAACCAAAAACGATCAATATTATTTATTTTTTTGGTACTGTTTTTTGGTGTGGTGGCTGGTTCTATTTTAAGTCAATTTGTAGGTGCCATTTTCCCTCCTGGAGTTGTGAAACAATTTTTTCTCACCAGTACTTCTATTGGTTGGGGTGGACATCCTGATAATTGGATTGATTTATTTGTAATTAGGTTCAAAACGGGATTCTTTGTGGATATTAGTGTGGTGAGCATTTTGGGCATGGGAATTTCTTGGTATTTTTTACGGTATTTTAAATAGGGGGTATTATGGGGTTAGGACCTTGGGAAATCGGATTAATTATTATAGTAATTATTATTCTGTTTGGCGGCAAAAAACTACCTGAACTTGCTCGTGGTTTGGGCTTAGGATTGAGGGAGTTTAAAAAAGCTACCAGGGAAATAAAGGATGAAGTAAAATCTGCCGCT